>UQPL01000001.1:0-42561 GCA_900542895.1 uncultured Collinsella sp.
CCGCCGATAACGCTCGCCAACGCGCCCTCCATGCCGGCGATGGCGATGACCACCTGTGCCTGGGCAAGTTCCTCGGCATGCGCGAGTAGGCGGTGCAGGCCGGCGACGCCTACGTCGTAGAGGCGGTCGACCTCGTTGCCATAGAACTCGGCCGTCAACGCGGCTTCCTCGGCGACGGGCAGGTCGCTCGTGCCGGCGCAGGCGACGACGATGCGTCCGTTGCCGGTAGGGGAGGGCTTGCCGCCCACGAGGGCGAGCTGCGCGTCCGGGACATATCCCAGGTCGATGCCGTTGCCGAGGAGCTCCGAGGTGCGGGCTGCCTTTTCGGCATCCAGGCGCGTGACCAGGATGCGCTCCTGGCCGGCATCGCGCAGCGCTTCGATAATGGCGGCAATTTGCTCGGCGGTTTTACCGGCACCGTAGACAACCTCGCCGGCTCCCTGGCGCACTCCGCGCGAAAGATCGAGCTGCGCAAAGCCTAAATCGGCGGTCGGAGCCGTCTGGATGCGTGTGAGGGCGTCGGCAGGGGTGACTGATCCGCCGGCAACATCGCTCAGTAGCTGCTCTAGATCTCGCTTATCCATATATGTTCCCTTCGACGGCGCAAAGTCTAGCACTCAAAGGGTATGTTTCCGAACACTAAGACAAAATTGTTCGGAAACTATAGGACAGACTGATTCAATTGTTAGACAGATCGGCTAGTCGCGCAGGATGATGTCCATGGCGAGCATCAGGTTGCGCTCGTCGATGGCAAACGGGGCTGCCTCGCGCGTCTTGGGCTTGGCGCAAAACGCGATGCCAGTGCCCGCGGCCTGGATCATGGGGATGTCGTTGGCGCCGTCGCCGATTGCCACGGTATGGGCCATGTCGACACCGCACTCAACTGCCCAGTCCAGCAGCTGGATGAGCTTGGACTCCTTGGTCACAATGTTGGCAGCCAACTTACCGGTGAGCTTGCCGTCCATGACTTCCAGGCGGTTGGCCAGGCAAAAATCGATGCCCGCGGCGGTTACGATCTTGTCAGCGACCTCGTGGAAGCCGCCGCTTACCACGCCGACCTTCCAGCCCTTGCTGTGTGCCGAGCGCACAAGCTCTAACGCGCCGGGGGTAAACGTCACGCGCTCAAAGGTGCGCTCGAACACACTCTCGTCCAAGCCGGCAAGCAGCCCCACGCGTTCCTCGAGCGCCTGCTTAAAGTCGAGCTCGCCGCGCATGGCGCGCTCGGTGATCTTCGCCACTTGCTCGCCTACGCCGGCCTCCTCGCCCAACAGGTCGATGACCTCCTGGTTGATGAGCGTGGAGTCGATATCCATAACGATGAGGCGTGCAGTCATGGTGGGCCTTTCCGAGTGCAGTTGTATTGGGGCACATTGTCGCACGCGGCGCGCCTGGGCGACGGCCGCGGTGCGTCAATTGTTTCGTCTCCGTCAAGTCTTTGGGCAAGAGTTACTTTTTCGCGGTACATCGACGTGGGTGCGATAAGATAGAACGCCATGTCCGGCTGCGCGGTTTACGCAGGCTGGGCAAATCTGTACGACGCCGCCCGGAACGACACGGGGCGGCACAGATCCATAAAGGAGGATCACTGGTATGAGCCAGACCCGTCCCATCGATGAGCATTCCATGCACACCCGTACCTGCGGCGAGCTTCGCTTCGAGAACGTGGGCGAAGAGGTCACCCTCACCGGTTGGGTGAGCCGTCGCCGCGACCACGGCGGCCTTATCTTCTGCGACCTTCGCGACCGCGAGGGCATCACGCAGCTCACCTTCGACCCCGAGCACTCCGATGGCGATGCCTTTAAGATCGCCGAGACCATGCGTCCCGAGTGGCCCATCAAGATCCACGGCGTCGTGCGCGCCCGTGGCGAGGAGACCACCAACACCAAGCTCGCGACCGGCGAGATCGAGGTCCTGACCGACCACGCCGAGGTGCTCAACACGTCCGTCACCCCGCCGTTCCAGATCGAGGACGGCATCGAGACCAGCGAGGACACCCGTCTGCGCTATCGCTATCTGGATCTCCGCCGTCCCGAGATGATGGCCAACCTCAAGCTGCGCTCCGACTTTACCTTTGCCATTCGCGAGGCACTGCACAACCGTGAGTTCATGGAGGTCGAGACGCCCTCCCTGTTTAAGTCCACGCCCGAGGGCGCCCGCGACTTCATCGTTCCCAGCCGCATCCAGCCGGGCAACTTCTACGCCCTGCCGCAGTCCCCGCAGCTTCTGAAGCAGCTGCTCATGGTTGGTGGCGTTGAGCGCTACTACCAGGTTGCCAAGTGCTTCCGCGACGAGGACCTGCGTGCCGACCGTCAGCCCGAGTTCACCCAGGTCGATATCGAGATGTCCTTCGTGGACCAGAACGATGTCATGAGCGCGCTCGAAGAGGTTCTTGCCGATGCCTTCGGCCGCATGGGTGTCGAGATGCCCACGCCGCTGCGTCGTATGAACTACTGGGATGCCATGGACACCTATGGCTCCGACAAGCCCGATACCCGCTATGGCATGCACCTGGTCGACCTGACCGACATCTTTGCCCACTCCAAGTTCAAGGTCTTTGCGACTGCCGCAAACGAGGAGGGCTCCGTCGTCAAGGCCATCAACGCCAAGGGCGCCGGTGCCTGGGCACGTGCCAAGATCGATAAGCTCGCCGGCGTGGCCTCCACGTTTGGCGCCAAGGGCCTGGCATGGATCGCCTTCCGCGAGGACGGCTCCATCAACAGCCCCATCGTCAAGTTCTTCTCGGACGAGGAGATGGCCGCTCTGCGCGAGCGCATGGACGTCGAGCCCGGCGACCTTGTGATGTTCGCCGCCGGCCCGCGCCTGCTCTCCGACGAGATCCTGGGCGGCATGCGTTCGCACATGGCCAACGCACTCGAGATCAAGCGCGAGGGCCACGACTTCCTGTGGGTCGTCAATTTCCCGCTGTTCCATTGGGACGAGGACCGCAAGGCCTACGCTGCCGAGCATCAGCCCTTTACCCTGCCGACCGAGACCGACATCGCCAAGATCGAGGCCGATCCGCTGGCGGCCGGTTCGTGCACCTACGACTTTGTCATGGACGGCTTTGAGGCCGGCGGTGGCGGTATGCGTATCCACAACGCCGAGATGCAGATGTCCATGCTCAAGCTCCTGGGCTTTACCGAGGAGCGCGCCGAGTCTCAGTTTGGCTTCCTCATGGAGGCCCTCAAGTTTGGTGCGCCCCCGATGGGCGGTTTCGCTCTGGGCCTGGACCGCGTGTGCATGCTGCTCACCGGTTCCGACTCCATCCGCGACGTCATGGCGTTCCCTAAGACGGCCAGCGGCTCCGACCTTATGTCGGGCGCTCCGAGTGCCGTTAGCGGCGCCCAGCTCAAGGACGTCAGTCTGCGCCTGATGTAGGGAAGCGGCTACATATTGCCTGTAACGAGGGAAGGACACGTGCCTTCCCTCGTTTTTTATGTCGTGACGTCATGGTTTGGAGGCTTGCCGTCGTGCGCCGGGAAACTACAACCCGGAATTTGCGTCCAGAACGGGTCGCGCTTTCCCAAGGGGGGTCCTCTGGGAAAGCGCGACCCAGAATGAGCGCTCAAAACGGGGCAGGCTTTCCGCAACAACTGTCTGGCAGAAAGCCTGCCCCAGTTTCTTATAGCGAGTCTCTCTGGATCAGCTGCATGTGCATCACGGAGGTGGTAGGCTCGGCACCCTTGATCATGTCGAGCGCAATGTTGGCGGCCATGTGGCCTTCTTCGCGCAGGGGCTGGCGGACGGTCGTGAGCGCGGGGACGCAGCGCGTCGCAATCTCGTGATCGTCGAAGCCGACGACAGAAACGTCCGCAGGAACGGATAGGCCTGCCTCGTTGAGTGCGGTGATGACGCCAGCCGCGATACGGTCCGATCCGCAGAGCACGCCATCGAAAGCAATCTTGCGCGCGAGAATCAGGTGCATGGCCTGATAGCCGTCTCCGCTGTTCCAGCCGGTATAGATAACGTTTGCGTCTGGGAGGTCTTCGCCCAAGACGGCGCGGTAGCCGCGCAGGCGGTCGACAACAGCGGGGTTGTCTTGCGGTCCCAACACGGCGACGATATCTTTGCGGCCGCGCCCCTTCATGGCGAGTGCCGCAAAGCGTCCGCCCTCTTCGTCGTCAGAGTAGACCGTCGAGAACACATCGCGATAGGGGTGGCCCTCGAGCTGGCCGCACAACACGGTGGGTACGCCCAGCTCGCGCAGCACCTCGAGCAGCTCGTTGCCTTTGTAGGGAGAGACGTCGATCACGGCGTCGAACGAGCGGCGCTCAAAGTGCTCGCGTGCGCGGTTGCGCTCATGCGTAGAAGACGCCTGCAAGATAACGGGCAGATAGGACGACTCCGACAGTTCCTCGGTAATGCCGCTCAAAAACTCGCTATAGGTGGGGTCGCTGAAGAGTTCACTCAGAGGCTCGGTCACGAGCACGGCGATGATTTCCGTGCGCCCGACAGCGAGCGCTCGGCCACGAGCGTTGGGGACAAAATTGACTTCCTTGGCCGCCGCGCGGACGCGCTTTTTGGTTTCCTCGCTAATGCGGGGCGAATCGTTGAGGGCGCGCGATGCCGTGGAGCGCGACACGCCGGCAGCTGCGGCAACCTCGGCAAGCGTAGGTGCGGTGCGAACTGGTTGTGTCATGGCGTCTCCTGGAAAATGCGGTCGATGTTGTCACTGATACGGGCTAGTGCGGATACAGCTTACTATAGTGCGCCTGAACAGCGTTCATGATATCCGGTGACCGGTGTCGTTTTGCAACCAAGCCGAAATCGAATACGTCTCGTGTGGGTGAGATATCAGCGGGCGTGGAGGTTGCCTACGAGCTTAAGAACGATGTCTTGTGCTGAGTTTCGATACTCAGGGTGACATAAGTGTTGCGATTGTACAACCGGTTGCACCGTTAACCCGGCCAAATCGACCGTTCAGCGGACAACCGGTTGCACAGTATTTTGCATCGCCCGTAAGATAAGGACAACCGGTTGCACAAGAATCACTACGATGATGAAGGAGCATCACCATGGACGCCATTAACGATTGGGAAAACCAAGCGCTCACCCACAGGAACCGCCTGGCACCCCATGCGTACTTTATGGGTTACGAGACCGCCGATCTCGCTGCAACGTACAGCCGCGAGCTGTCGCGCGGGTTTGTCCAGCTGTCCGGCTCGTGGCAGTTCCGCCTCTTTGAGGGCCCCGCTGCCGTCTCCAACGAGGAACTCTCCACGTACAAGCCCGAGTGGGATCACGTGGAGGTTCCGCACCTGTGGCAGGTGGACGGCTATGGCAACCTTGCCTACACCGACGAGGGTTTCCCGTTCCCGGTTGATCAGCCGTTCGTTCCCTCCGACGACCCCACGGGCGTCTACCAGCGCATCGTCAACCTTCCCGCCGTTCCTGCCGGCGCTCGCGAGATCATTCGCTTCGACGGCATCGAGAGCTATGGCGAGCTGTACGTCAACGGTCAGTATATCGGCATGACCAAGGGTTCGCGCCTGTCTGCCGAGTTCGACGTGACCGACGCGCTCGTCGAGGGCGACAACCTGTTTGCGGTCAAGGTCCTGCAGTACAGCGATGGCAGCTACATCGAGGATCAGGACATGTGGTGGGCCTCGGGCATCTTCCGCGATGTGTACCTTATGCAGCGTCCCGCCGCGCACCTGGTCGACTTTAGGTTCCGCACGCACCGCGAGGGCGATGCCGCTCTGATCACGCTCGATACGGTTGCCGAGGGCGCTTCCCGCGTTGTGTTTACGCTCAGCGATGGCGAGAACGTGGTGGCTACGGGTGAGTGCGTCGACAGCCATGCCGAGTGCAGCGTGACCGATGCCCACTTCTGGAATCCCGAGGACCCCTTCCTCTACGATCTTACGTTTGAGGTCTACGACGACGACAAGGTGAGCGAGTACGTCCCGCATCGCCAGGGTCTTGCCGAGGTGACGGTCGAGGGCAATCATATCTACCTCAACGGCACTTACTTTAAAATGCATGGCGTCAACCGCCACGATCACGACGATCACAAGGGCCGCGCCGTGGGCCTCGATCGCATACGCCGCGACCTGGAGCTCATGAAGCAGCACAACATCAACGCAGTGCGCACCTCTCACTATGCCAATGACCCGCGCTTCTACGAGCTGTGTGATGAGTATGGCATCATGCTGGTCGCCGAGACCGATATGGAGAGCCACGGCTTCGAGAATATCGGCAACATCGCCCTGGTTACCGACGACCCGGCATGGGAGCCGGCCTACGTCGACCGTATTGAGCGCCTGGTGATGCAGGAGCGCAACCACGCGTGCATCATCATGTGGTCGCTGGGCAACGAGAGCGGCTATGGCTGCAACATCCGCGCGATGTACGCCAAGGCTCACGAGCTCGATGGTCGTCCGGTCCACTACGAGGAGGACCGCAACGCCGATACCGTCGACGTCATTTCCACGATGTACTCCCGTGTGTCGCAGATGAACGACTTTGGTGAGCATCCGTTCCCCAAGCCGCGCATCAATTGCGAGTACGGTCACTCCATGGGCAACGGCCCCGGAGGCCTGTCCGAGTATCAGGAGGTCTTCGATCGCTGGGATTGCATCCAAGGCCAGTTTATCTGGGAATGGTGCGACCACGGTCTGGCTGCTGTGACCGAGGACGGCATTGCCTACGATATGTATGGCGGCGACAACGGCGATTACCCCAACAACAGCAACTTCTGCATCGATGGCATGGTGTTCCCCTGGCAGCAGCCGAGCCCGGGCCTTACCGAGTACGGCCAGGTCATCTGCCCGGTTCGCATGGCTTATGACGCCGAGGCGGGCGAGCTGACTGTCACCAACAAGCGCTGGTTTACCACCCTCGAGGATGTTTGCCTGTCGGCGGAGACCCTGGTGGACGGCGACGTGGTCTGCCGCAAGACGCTCATGCCCGGTGCGGTTGCCCCCGGTGAGTCCGTCCAGCTTCCGCTGGTGATTCACGAGGCCGCGGTAGGCGAGACCCTGCTGACTGTGCGCGCCTACACCATGGCCGCTCACGTCTGGTGCGAGCCGATGTTCCAACTGGGCGCAAACCAGTTTGCCATCGCAAACCATCCGGCGCCGGCCATTGCGGCTCCCACTCGTCCTGAGCTTACGGTCGAGGAGACCGAGCAGGAGATTCGCATTCACTCCCTCAACGGCGAGCTGACCTTCAGCAAGGTAAACGGCACCGTGAGCGAGTGGAAGGCATCCGGCCGTGACGTCATGGCCTCTGGTCCCCAGGTTGGTTTTTGGCATCCGCTCGTCGACAACCACGCCCAGGAGTACGACTCCCTGTGGAAGGACAACTTCATTGATGTAATGCAGACGTCCACCCGCAAGGTTTTTTGGAAGCAGGACGGCAATGCGGTCGTCGTTACCGTGAGCCAACGTATTGCTCCTCCCGTCCGCGCGTTCGGCATGTGCGTCGAGCTTGTCTACACCGTGCTTCCGAGCGGTCGCGTCGACCTCAAGGTTTCCGGCGAGCCCTACGGCGACTATTCGGACATTATCCCGCGCATCGGCATCTCCTTTGAGGTTCCCGGTTGCGATCGTGCCGTCGAGTGGTATGGCCACGGCCCGGGCGAGAACTATCCGGACTCGCTGCGTGCCAACCCGGTCGGTCATTACCGCACTACGGTCGACGACATGTTCACGCCCTACGTTATGCCTCAGGACTGTGCCAACCGCGAGGGTACCCGCTGGGTTGCCCTGCGCTCTAGCCACGGTGATGGCGTGCTGGTGACTCGTCCGGCTGACGCCGCCTCCAACCCGTTCTCGTTCTCGGCATGGCCCTATAGCTGCGAGGCCATCGATAACGCCAAGCACGTCTACGACCTTGTTCCGGGCGATACGGTCACGGTCAACATCAACGACCAGTTGCTCGGCCTTGGCTCGAACTCTTGGGGTTCCGAGGTGCTCGATTCCTATCGCACCCGTTTTGAGAGCTTCAGCTTTGAGGTGTCCCTGCGACCGCTGACGTCTGCCGATCTGGCTCAGGCGCTGGCACCCATTAAGGAGGCATAAGCCATGCATGTCTTTAACTCGCGCGCCGATTTCGACGCTCAGATGAAGTCCGTCAAGAAGTGGATGCGCACCGGCCAGGCGCTCGATGGTGTTGCCGACCTGCAGCACGACGTGGCTTACTCCATCGGCGACTCGTTGGTGTACTGGTGGGTGAACGCTCATGAGGCGGCTACTGCCGATCTGGTCGGTCACCGTCGCTACCATGCCGTGCTCGCTCCTCTCGACGGCGACCTGACCGTCGAGGTTGCCCCCAAGGCAGGTCTCACCTGCACCCGCGCTTACAGCGATATCGATGATCGCGAGCGCTTTGAGGGTGCGGGGGAGACCGTGACGATTCCCGCCGGCGGCGTTGCCGTCGTCGAAATTGACGAGGCCTATCGCGTCGTGGCCGATGCCGCGGATCCCCGCGTCGTGGTACTGCACGTGACGGTCGAAGGTTATTCCTTCCCCAACAAGTAGTATTCGTCCGCCTGGACGTTTGCTTCGCGCCGTTAAGGGGGATGGCTTTGTTGACTCCCTTTTCCCCATTCCCCTTAGCAGGTGCGCCGTCCGTGTTTGCACTTGCAGCTCGGACGGGTTTAGATGACATTTAATAGATGATTGGGAGGGCTTATGAGCTCTGAAAAACGAGGAACGATTGGTTCGTTCGCTCTGCTGGGCATGACGGTCGCCGCCGTGTTCGGTATCAAGAACATCATCAACAACAACGCGGCCATCGGCTTAGCAGCCGCGCCGTCGTTCTTCTTCGCCACGCTTTTGTACTTTGTCCCCTATACCCTGGTTACCGCCGAGTTCGTCGGCCTCAACAAGGACTCCGAGTCGGGCGTGTACGCATGGGTTAAGACCTCGATGGGTGGTCGCTGGGCGTTCCTGACGGCATTTAGCTACTGGTTCGTTAACCTGTTCTTCTTTGCGTCCGTCCTGCCCAACGTCATCATCTACGCGAGCTACGTGTTCTTTGGTGCCAACGCCGAGCTTTCGCAGCTGTGGATCACCATTATCGAGATCGTTGTCTTTGCTATCGCCACGTGGGTTTCGACCAAGGGCGCTAAGTGGATCGGCTCCATTTCCTCCTTCGGTTCGACCGCGGCTCTCGGCCTGACCGCCGTGTTCATCCTGCTGTCCCTGGCTGCTGCCTTTGGCGGCGTTGAGTTCGCTACGGCTCCTACTCCCGCTAACATGGCTCCCGACATGAGCAACTTCGCAACTGCGTGGGGCTTCTTCGGTACGCTTGCCTGGATCATCCAGGGCGTTGGCGGCGCTGAGTCTGTCGGCGTGTTCCTTAACGACCTTAAGGGTGGCGTCAAGGCCTTCGTGCGCACCGTCGTTATCGCCGGTCTGACCATCGGCCTTCTGTATGCAGGCGCTTCGCTGCTGGTTAACCTGTTCATCCCCGAGGGCGGCGTTGCCATCTCCACCGGTATCTTCGACGTATTCGGCGCTGTCCTTGCCCACTTTGGCATTCCCATGGAAGTGTCTACGCGCGCCATCGGCTTGATCCTTCTCGCCGCCACGCTGGGCTCCCTCATGATGTGGACCTCTGCTCCCATCAAGGTTTTCTTCACCGAGATCCCCAAGGGTGTCTTTGGTAGCAAGATCGTCGAGCTCAACGAGCACGGCATTCCCGCCCGCGCTGCCTGGCTGCAGTTCGCCATCGTCGTCCCCATCCTGATCATCCCGGCCCTGGGCTCCGGTAACCTCGACGACCTGCTCATGATCGTCACCAACATGACGGCTGCCACCGCTCTGCTCCCGCCGCTGCTGATCCTGCTTGCCTACTTTATGTTGCGCAAGAACTTCGACGCTGCTCCCCGTGGCTTCCGCATGGGTTCGCGCACCTTTGGCCTGGTCATTGCTGCATTCCTGCTTGTGGTCTTCTGCTTCGTGCTTATCTGCGGCACCATTCCGCTCGATCAGCCGCTGTGGCTGACGCTGGTCTACAACGTCGGCGGCGTGGTTGTCTTCCTGGGCCTTGCCGTGATGTGGTACAACCGCTACATCAACCGCCTGCGCGAAACCGATCCCGAGGCTGCTGAGAACGAGCTTCGCCCCTCCGTCCTCGACATGATGGAGTAGCGGCTAGGATTAATCTACGGCTGTGGAATAAATCGATTCCCTTTCCTAAGGAGGGGCCTTACGAGGCCCCTCCTTTTGTGTTTTGGAGCATGGTTTTGGACCCTGTGGGCAAAAAATGCCAAATATGAGTACTGTTGCAAAAGAGGTGTCATATTTTTCGGCCTGTTCTGAGCGAAAATGGGCTCAAAATCAATTTATCTAACCCCCTATAGACGCGATTCGATGGCTTCCAAAACATTAAAATCGGCCAAATCGGCCAATTTGCTCTCAATTCTGCTGCTACTAAATTTGTGACAGTACTCATATTTGCCACTTTTTGTCCACGGGGTGTCCGAAAGGGTCCTCGACAAGCATCTAACGCTACAATAACTACCACATGGCTGGGTTTGCCAGCCGAATGTACGATGTCGTGGGAGGGGACATGGTCGAGTTTACAAAGACGATTAAAGATCCGTTGGGATTACATGCCCGCCCGGTTGCGCTGCTCTATGACATCATTGCCAAGCATCGTTGCGACGTGTCAGTCAGTATCGGCGATCGCCACACGAATGGCCGCGATGTCATGGGACTCATGGCTCTCTACGGCGAGTGCGGCGAGGACATCATCTTCCGCGTTTCGGGCGTAGACGAGGCTTCCTGCGTTACGTCGATCAGAAATCTCTCACTCTAACCTCAACAATGTGACAAAGGGGCAGTCCCCTCTGTTGCATCAATTGGTATGGCAAGGCGCCGCAAAGAGACAGTCTTTGCGGCGCCTTTGTTTCGTATAGGAAACTTTTTCGAAATCTGAATGTGGACCCTTTCCAAAAAGTTAACCACGTGTTAGTTTACTATAGCGAACATAGGCGTGGTTAACTTTTACCGTGTCGATGTTAAGGACGAACTGACGTTAGGAGCCACTCATGTCTTGCGGACCGCAGATGCCGGCCATGCCGCTTTCGATGGTAAAAGCGGGCGAAACCGTGCGCGTGTCTCGCGTAAAGGGCAATGAGGACATGAAGCACCACCTCAAGGACCTCGGCTTTGTCGAGGGCAACGAAATCCACGTGGTGAGCTCGAGTGGCGCCAATATCATCGTCACCGTGCTGGGCGCACGCTTTGGTATCGATTCCAAGGTTGCCATGCACATCATGACCGTCGGTTAGTCCGCAGCATTTCAAAAAAACCGAAAGGGGGACAAGAGGATGAAGACGTTGGGTGACGTCAAGGTGGGCGAGAGCTCCACCATCGTCAAGCTTCACGGTGAGGGTGCGCTTCGCCGCCACCTTATGGACTTGGGGCTCATCAAGGGCACTTCGTTCAAGGTCGTGAAGGTTGCACCGCTCGGTGATCCGGTCGAGATCAACGTGCGCGGCTACGAGCTTTCCATCCGCAAGGAGGAGGCGGCCGTCGTCGAGGTCCAGTAAGGGCTCGCGACGTATATTTCTGCAGATAAAGTTAGGTTTTTCTAACTTAATGCTGCAACTTTGAAGCACATTATCCAGCCTGCGCGGAGAAAGCAGCGCAGGCACACAAGGAAGAAGGATTGAATGGCGGATTCTCAGATCCATGTCGCGCTGGCGGGTAACCCCAACTGCGGCAAGACCACGCTTTTCAACCTGATCACCGGCGCCAACGGCTATGTTGGCAACTGGCCCGGCGTCACGGTTGAGAAAAAGGAGGCCAAGCTCCTAAGCGACAAGAACGTTACCATCACGGACCTCCCCGGCATCTACTCGCTTTCCCCCTACAGCCCCGAGGAGCAGTGCTCGCGCGATTACCTCATGAGCGGCGAGCCCGATGTGGTCGTCCAGGTTGTCGATGCCACCAACCTCGAGCGCAACCTATACCTGGCGCTTCAGGTCATCGAGACCGGCCTTCCCGTGGTCGTCGCCCTCAACATGGCCGATCTGGTCGAGAAGAACGGCGACAAGATCGACACGGACAAGCTCTCCAAGAAGCTCGGTTGCCCGGTCATGATGATCTCCGCTCTTAAGAACAAGGGCATCAAGGAGCTCTTTGAGCAGGTTAAGAAGTCCGCTGCTTCCAAGGGCCAGGTGCCGGAGCACAAGTTCGACTCCTCCATCGAGGACGTTCTGGACCACATCGAGAACAACCTGCCTGCGAGCGTTCCCGCCAACAAGCGTCGCTACTACGCCGTCAAGCTGTTTGAGCGCGACGCGGACGCTTGCAAGCTCATCAACCTCACCAAGGAGAAGGCCGCTCGCGTGGAGCAGCTGGTCGCCCAGTGCGAGCAGGATTGCGACGACGACGCCGAGTCCATCATTACCGGCGAGCGCTATGGCGTCATCGCGCACATCATCGATGAGTGCATGACCAAGGCTCCGGCCAAGATGAGCACCTCCGAGAAGATCGACCGCGTGGTTACCAACCGTATCTTGGGCCTGCCGATCTTTGTGGTCATCATGTTCTGCGTGTACTACATCGCCGTTTCTACCTTGGGCGGCACGGTGACCGACTTCACCAACGACCAGCTCTTCGGTACCGACGGTTGGTACGTGCTCGGTCAGGGCCGCGATGCCTACGACGCGGCCGTCGAGGCTGCGGGCGACAATGCCGACTCGGTCGACCCGGCACAGTACGGCCCCTATGTCCCGGGTATCACCACCATGGTGCACGATGCCCTCGTGGCGGGCGGCACCGAGGACGGCGGTCTGGTCGATTCGCTCGTCTGTGACGGTATCGTCGGCGGTCTGGGCGCCATCTTCGGCTTCGTGCCGCAGATGTTCCTGCTCTTTGTGATGCTGTCCTTCCTGGAGGACTGCGGCTACATGGCCCGCGTCGCCTTCATCATGGACCGCGTGTTCCGCCGCTTTGGCCTGTCCGGTAAGTCCTTCATCCCCATGCTCGTGTCCTCGGGCTGCGGCGTCCCCGGCGTCATGGCCACCAAGACCATCGAGAACGAGAAGGACCGCCGCATGACGGTCATGACCACCACGTTCATCCCCTGCGGCGCCAAGCTGCCGATCATCGCCCTGCTCATGGGCTCCATCATCGGCGATTCTTCCACCACCGCCGCGTGGATCAGCCCGCTCTTCTACTTCCTGGGCGTCTTTGCCGTCATCGCCTCGGGCCTCATGCTCAAGAAGACCAAGCTCTTCGCCGGCCGCCCGACGCCGTTTGTTATGGAGCTTCCTGCCTACCACTTCCCGGCGATTCGCTCTTGGGCGCTGCACGTGTGGGAGCGCTGCTGGGCCTTTATCAAGAAGGCCGGCACGGTCATCTTTGCCTCCACTGTCGTGGTTTGGTTCCTGTCCAACTTTGGTAGCTACAACGGCTCCTTTGGCTTCCTGCCTGCGATGGACGGCATCCCCGAGGAGTTCATGGACTACTCCGTGCTTGCCATGCTCGGCAACCTGGTTGCTTGGATCTTCGCCCCGCTCGGCTTTAGCACCTGGCAGGCCACCGCGCTGACTGTCTCTGGCCTCGTCGCTAAGGAGAACGTCGTCGCCACTGCCGGTTCGCTGCTGTCCGTTGCCGATGCCGGCGAGACCGATCCGAGCCTGTGGACCGCATTTGCCGGTATGTTCCCGACTATGGGCGCTTGCGTTGCCTTTGGCGCCTTCAACCTGCTGTGCGCTCCGTGCTTTGCCGCCATGGGTACCATCCGCAACCAGATGGATTCCGGCAAGTGGACCGCGATTGCCATCGGCTACGAGTGCCTCTTCGCTTGGGTGATCGGCCTGTTCATCAACCAGTTCTACAACCTGCTTGTTCTGGGTCAGTTTGGTGTCTGGACGGTTGTCGCCATCGTGCTGCTGGTTGCGATGCTCTTCCAGATCTTCCGTCCCATGCCCAAGCATGCTTGGACCGACGAGGACGAGACCAACACTGCTTCCGCCGCAGTTTCCGCTTAAGTCCGAATAAGGATTAACCCCTTTCCACGAGCCCGGGTGTCCCAGCGACACTCGGGCTTTTTGGTGGGGGAGATGTGGCGTTTCCGCAGATAAAACCGACCAAAATGAACCTGTCCCTTTCTGGTAGGTGGAGAATGGGGTAAAGTAAGTGATGGTTAACTAGAGGAGGCTTGCTATGGCACCTATCGATATTGTTGTACTGGCTGTTATCGGTATTGCGTTTGCTGCGGTATGCGTGCGCATTTACCGCAAGGGCACCTGCGCCGACTGCGCTCAGGGTGGCGTTTGCACGGGGCATTGCTCCAACAAAAAGACGTGCTCCGCGCTTAAGGGCGTGGACAAAATCGCCGAAGACTTGGGCCGCGGTATCAAGTAAGGCCCAGACACCCAAACACCCCGCGAGCATCCGTTTGCGGGGTGTTTTTCGCTTTTGAGGGTGGGCGTGGTGAGTTGCTGAGTTATTTTGGGGTATCGTTAACTGGATTGTTTATTGGCAACTCGTCTGCACCGGAGTGACCCCATGAGCGTCCGCGTAACTATGAAGGATATAGCCGCCGAGCTTGGCGTTTCCATCAATACCGTGCATAAGGCCCTCACGGGCAAGGCCGGCGTGAGCGAGTCCGTGCGTGCCAAGGTCAATGCTAAGGCCGAGGAGATGGGCTATCACCGCAACACGAGCGCTTCGAGCCTGCGTCGTAAAGACATCAACCTGGTGTTTTGCCTGCCGTGTGCATCGCGTGAGGGTGCTTACTTCTATCGTTACCTGTGGGAAGGCTGCAATCGCTTTGAGCGGGAGGTCATCGACCAAGGCATTACTGTTGAGCGCGTCGAATTTGGCGTAGGCGGTTATGCCGATGCGCTCGAGCAAATCGATGAGCGCCTGCAAGTGGGCGAGAAGATCGACGGCCTGCTTGCCTACGTTCCGGGCGACGACCGTGCGACCCATCTGCTGGAACAGATTGCCGAGGCGGGCGTGGCAATCGAGCTCGTCGATGGCGATCGTCCGCACCTCGACCGTCTGGGCGCCAGTCTGGCTGATTATTCAACGGCGGGCAGCCTGATGGCCGAGCAAGCGGTCAACTTGGTTCACGCCGCTGGTGTCGATGCCCGTGTGCTCCTGCTAGCGGGCGACCCCTATACCGATTCGCACTATCTGACCGCTCGCGCCTTCCATACGTATCTGCGCGAGCATAATGTTCCCTGGCAGGTCGAGGACCTTACCGGCGCTCATGCCCAGGTCAAGCAGCTCGAGCGCGAGCTCAAGAATCGCCTCAAGGCTCCGGATGCCCCCGAGCTGATCTGCAGCGTGTTCGCCGTGGGCTCCGAGCTGGTTGCCGATGCACTCGTTTCGGCCGGTAAGGCGGGCGAGGTCATGGTAATCGGCAATGACCTGTTTCCCGAGAGTGTGCTTGCCCTGCGTCGCGGCGTTTTTACCAATATCGTCTACAAGGACCCAGTGGGCTTGGCCTACCGCGGCGCCAAGACGCTGGGTGATTACCTGCTGTGGGGTAAGGTGCCCGTGGAGCCCGTGCAGAAGAGCACTGTCGAGATGGTGTTCGCTAGCAACGTCGACCGTTACTGCGAACTCGCGGGAATTTAGTCGATTGGCAGGGTACCCCCCTCTTGCGACGTGCATTTTTGGGAGTATTCAGCAACATTGAGTCCCGAAAAGGGGCATAACGACTGTTTTGAGGGCCTTTGGTGGTGAGTTTCACCATCAAAGGCCCTTATTTGTGCCGTTCAGGCGCGGCACACGGAGCAAATGAGGTGCTCTGGGCTGTATTTGGGACTCCATGATACTGAATACTCTAAAAAATGCACGTCGAGTAGGGACCCACCTTGGCGCTGAGCGCTACAGGCCTGCGGACAGATGGCTTTGCGGGCCTCATATATGCATGGCGCATCGTCTTGACAACCGTTGAGCGACAAAAATCTACCGTTCACCCCGTGGTGGTTAGGTGAACGTTCACCCAATGGTCCATTTTGCACTACTATAGTGAACGTTCACCTAGAAGATAACGAGCGCACCGCGCGCCCGCTCCGCCAACAGAGGAGTTACTTGATGAAAAACTTCATGGACGATCAGGACTTTTTGCTGAGCACTAAGACCGGCGAGGAGCTGTTCCACAACTTTGCTGAGGATATGCCCATCGTCGACTATCACTGCCACATTTCTCCCAAGGAGATCTGGGAGGACAAGCGTTTTGAGAACATCACCGAGGTTTGGCTGGGCGGCGACCACTACAAGTGGCGTCTGATGCGCGCCAACGGTGTCGATGAGCGATTCATCACCGGCGATGTCCCTGCTCGCGAGAAGTTCCAAAAGTGGGCTGAGACCCTGGGCCGTTGCGTGGGCAACCCTGTCTTTGAGTGGAGCCACCTGGAGCTCAAGCGCTTCTTTGGCTACGAGGGCGTCCTCAACGGCAAGACCGCCCAGGAGGTCTGGGACCTTGCCAACGCTAAGCTCGCCGAGGCCAGCTTTACCTGCCGCAACCTGATCAAGCAGTCCAACGTCCGCATGATCTGCACTACCGACGACCCCGCCGACAGCTTTGAGTGGCACAAGAAGATTGCCGCCGACGACAGTTTTGACGTTCAGGTCGTTCCCGCCATGCGCCCCGATGCCGCCCTGCGTATCGAGCGCGGCCAGGAGTTCGCCGACTACTGCAAGCACCTCTCCGAGGTTGCCGGCGTTAAGGTTAACGATTTTGAGGGCATGAAGGCCGCCATCTCCAAGCGCTACGATGTCGCCCACGAGTTGGGCTGCCGTGCCTCCGACCACGCGCTCGACTACGTTATGTATGTCCCGGCTACCGCCGACGAGATCGAGGCCATTTTTGCCAAGGGTCTTGCCGCCGAGCCGCTCACCGAGGAAGAGGTCCTCAAGTACAAGACCGCCTTCATGCAGTTTGTCGCCGGCGAGTATGTCCGCCTGGGCTGGGCCATGCAGCTGCACTTTGGCTGCAAGCGCGACAACAACCGCGCCATGTTCGCCAAGCTCGGTCCCGACACCGGTTACGACTGCATCTCCAACTACACGCCCTCCGATCAGCTCGCCGATTTCCTCAACTCCATCCAGGAGACCTGCGGCCTGCCCAAGACCATCCTGTACAGCCTGAACCCCATCGATAACACCATGATCGATACCGTCATGGGCTGCTTCCAGGAGGCTCCGATCGCCGGCAAGATCCAGAACGGCTCCGCCTGGTGGTTCAACGACAACGAGGTCGGCATGCGCGAGCAGCTCACGGCTCTGGCTAACGAGGGCGTGCTGGGCAACTTTGTCGGTATGCTTACCGACTCCCGTTCTTTCCTATCCTATCCGCGTCACGAGTACTTCCGCCGCGTGCTGTGCAGCGTGGTCGGCGAGTGGGTCGAGCAGGGCAAGTACCCGGCCGACATGGAACTGCTGGGCGATATCGTGCGCGACATCAGCTACAACAACGCGGTCCGCTACTTTGGCTTTGACCTGGACACCGTCGAGGCCTAAACCCGCATCGAATCACATTGAACCCAGGGCGCCGTTGCCACACACGGCGCCCCGTTTTGCTTGCACGCTAACAGACATCTAAGGAGACACATAGATGGAGAACATCAGCTACGAGACGCTTGAGAAGATCGGCTACAAGGGCTACGTGCTGCCCAAGGACGCCCCCGAGAAGGTCCTACAGTTTGGCGAGGGCAATTTCCTGCGCGCTTTCGTGGACCGCTTCTTTGACATGGGCAACGAGGCCACCGGTTGGAACGGCAAGATCGTCATGGTTCAGCCTATCAGTGGCGCCTTTGGCTTTGCCGACGGCATCAACGCCCAGGACGACCTGTACACCGTGCTGGTCCGCGGCAAAGAGAATGGCAACACGGTTGACGAGTCCCGTGTAATCAGCGCCTGCAGCCGCTGCATCAATCCGTACCGCGAGGCCGACTACCGCGCCATGATGGAGGTCGCCGTCTCCGACGACCTGGAGATCATCGTCTCCAACACCACCGAGGCCGGCATCGCCTACGATCCGTCCTGCAAGGCCGACGACATGCCGCCCGCGAGCTTCCCCGCCAAGCTTGTCCAGGTGCTTCATACCCGCTGGGCTGCCGGCAAGCCGGGTGTCATCGTCCTCGCCTGCGAACTCATCGACCACAATGGCGAGGAGCTGCTGCGCATCATGAACCAGTACGTGAGCGACTGGGGCTGGGAGGACGAGTTCTCGCAGTGGATGGCTAACGACTGCACCATTTGTACCACGCTCGTCGACACCATCGTCCCCGGCCGCATCCGCGATCCCAAGGAAGCCGCCGCGGTTGCTGAGCGTCTGGGCTACGAGGATCCCTTCCTGGCCGTGCGCGAGCCCTTCCAGATGTGGGGCATCCAGGGCGACGAGTCGCTTGCCGAGAAGCTTCCCTTTGTGAAGGCTGGTCTTCCGGGTGTCTTTGTGACTCCCGACGTCACCCCGTACAAAAAGCGCAAGGTCCGCATCCTCAACGGTGCCCACACCGCCTTCGTTCCGGGTTCCTGGGTTGCCGGCTTTGATATCGTGCGCGACTGCATGCATGACGAGACTATTCGCGGCTTTATGAACACCATGCTCTACGACGAGGTCATTCCGACGCTTGCCGCCGACTTGGATGTCGAGGACTGCAAGGCCTTTGCCGCCGCCGTCGAAAACCGCTTCGACAACCCGTTTATTGATCATGCACTGCTCTCCATCTGCCTCAACTCCACGGCTAAGTGGCGCGCTCGCGACCTGCCCACGCTCAAGGACTACGTTGCCGAGACCGGCAACCTGCCCAAGTGCCTGGCGACGAGCCTCGCTACGCTCATCTCCTTCTACACGCAGGAGCTCGTGTCCCGCGAGGGCGACGGCCTGCACCTGCGTCGCTCCGACGGCACCGAGTACACCGCTCAGGACGATGCCTTCGTGCTCGACTTCTACGCCGCCCACGCCGGTGCAGACGATGCCGAGCTGGTGCACGACGTGCTCACCAATGAGCAGATGTGGGGCGAGGACCTTACGCAGATCGCCGGCCTTGAGGAATTTGTCGTCAACGCGCTCACCGTCGTGCGCGCCGAGGGCGTCAAGCAGGCCTTCGCCAACGCCCAGGCGTAAATTCCCGATGCGGGCGCCAGACGGCTTGCCCGCGCCTCGACTTCTGCTCAACCTGTAGGGTTAGGACCATTTGTAATGAACACTATCCAGATCAATCCGGCCGATAACGTGATCGTCGCGCTGTCGCCGCTTGCCAAGGGCGCCGCCGTCGCGGTTCCCGGGGTGGGCGAGGTCGTTGCCGCGGAGGATATTCCGCAGGGCCACAAGATGGCCGTGCGTGCCATTGCGGCGGGGGAGGACGTCGTCAAGTACGGTCTTCCTATCGGCCACGTGACGGGCGACATCCAGCCCGGTCGGTGGCTTCATACGCATAACGTCAAGACCAACCTTTCGGGCGAGGTCGAGTACACCTATAACCCCACGCATCCGGTCGTGGATCCTGTTGAGCCCGAGACCTTTATGGGCTTCCGCCGCGCCGACGGTCGCGCCGCCACGCGTAACGAGCTGTGGATTATCCCCACGGTCGGCTGTGTTAACGAGGTTGCGCGTGCTATGTGCGAGCAGGCTCAGGATCTGGTCGAGGGCTCGCTCGAGGGCGTCTACTACTTCCCGCATCCCTTTGGCTGCTCGCAGACCGGCGCCGATCACGCCCAGACGCGTCGCCTGCTGGTGGCGCTCTCGCGTCACCCCAATGCGGCGGGCGTGCTATTCCTGTCGCTCGGTTGCGAAAACTGCACGCACCAGCAGGTGCTCGACGAGCTCGGTGGCTTCGATCACGAGCGCGTCCGCTTCCTCACCTGCCAGGATGTCGCCGACGAGCAGGTCGATGGCCATAAGATTCTGGCCGAGCTGGCAGACCTGGCAAAGCAGGCAAAGCGCGAGCCCATCCCGGCTTCCGAGCTGGTCATCGGTCTTAAGTGTGGTGGATCTGACGGTCTTTCGGGCATTACCGCCAACCCCACGATCGGTCGCGTGAGCGATATGGTCGTCGCCCGCGGCGGTACGTCGGTTCTTACCGAGGTGCCCGAGATGTTTGGTGCCGAGAGCATCCTGCTCGATCGCTGCGAGAACGAGCAGGTTTTTAACGCCGCTTCCGACATGCTCAACGGCTTTAAGGACTACTTCATCAGTCACGGTGAGGTTGTCTACGAGAACCCGAGCCCTGGCAACAAGGACGGCGGTATTACCACGCTCGAGGACAAGAGCTGCGGCTGCGTGCAAAAGGGCGGATCTGCCCCCATCGTCGACGTGCTGCCGTACGCCGGGCAGGCTACCAAGCATGGTCTGAACATGCTGTGCGGTCCGGGCAACGACATGGTATCCACCACGGCACTCACCGCTGCCGGCTGCCACGTGATCCTGTTCTCGACCGGCCGCGGCACGCCGTTTGGTGCGCCAGCGCCTACGCTCAAGGTGTTCACCAACCAGCGTCTGTGCGACCACAAGGCCAACTGGATGGACTTTAACGCCGGTGTGGTCGCCACCGGCGAGCGCACGCTCGACGAGGCTGCCCACGACCTGTACCAGCTGGTGCTGGACACGGCGAGCGGCAAGCTTACCAGCGCCGAGCGCCGCGGCTGTCACGAGATCAGCATCTGGAAGGACGGCGTCTGCCTGTAGCGATGACACGTTGAGCGCGTGATCGGGCAAGCTGTTGCAAAGACCGGACGACCCCGCTGAGGACATTCTCGGCGGGGTCGTTTTTCGTTTCTCGTTGCGTTGTCGTGCACGGCTTTTTTGGGGAAGGGTGCCCGGCACCTCCCTCATCTCCAGAGAACATTGAACGTTCACCTAGTGGTTGCGTGGTGCTGAATCGACTTGATAATCAAAAATGCAGGGATTTTTTCATTTTCAGGTCCGTTCAACGGCAAAAAACGACCGTTCAAGGATAATATACAAGTGAACGTTCACCTATTATAAGCAATCGCGCATAATCTAGCTAAACGTTCACCCTGAACGGCATGCAGACAGACGTCGGTATGGACTCCAATGTCTTGTTCCAAGACAATCGAGAAAAGAGAGGGAGCTCGATGACTAACAAGATCGGTAAAAAGCGCAAGATCACATTCTGGACGCGCTTGGGCTTTGGTATGGGCGGCATGCTCAACTCTGGTGCCCTGACCTTTACGCACAGCTACATGGTGCTGTTCCTGTCCACGGAGTGCGGTCTGTCCGCAGGCGAGGCTGCGTTGATCAGCTCGTTCGCCATCTATCTCAACGCCATTCTGTGCCCGCTCATGGGCTTTGTGGCCGATAACTTCTACGCTACCAAGATCGGCCGTATCTTTGGCCGCCGCCGTTTCTGGATCTTGCTGGCAATCCCGATGATGGTCGCCGAGCCGCTCATCTTTGTGGCTACGCCGTTTGGCTTCCCGTACTACTTCGCGCTGTACCTGATCTACAACGTCGCGTATACGTTCTGCACCGCCAACCTGTCGCCGCTTACCATCGAGATGACCGACGACTTCAAGGAGCGTACGTACCTCACCGGCTACAAGCACCTCTTTGGTAACGCCGCCGGCTTCCTGATGGCAGCACTCGTCGGCTTTGGCTTTGGCACCTTCGGCGAGACCAACCCGTTCAGCTACTTCATCATCGCTACGGTCAACGCTTCGGTCATGGCAATCTCGCTGCTGTGCGTGTACCTGTCCACGTGGGAGCACACCCCCGAGGAGGTGGCTCAGGAGAAGATCGAGAGCGTCGGCGAGGGTATCAAGAAGTTCTTCATCGACGTTGTCTCCACCTTCCGCAATAAGTCCTTCCGCAAGGTCCTGTATGCACAGGTCTCCACGAAGCTCGCTGCTGCCTGCTGGTCTGCCTGCCTGTCCTTCTTCATCGTCTACTGCCTGCAGATTCCTAAGTCCTATGAGTCCGTGATGGAGATGCCCGGCAAGGTCGTCGCTATCGTCTGCACCGCTATCTGGGTTGCCCTCATGGCCAAGAAGGGCTTCCACAAGTCTTGGTACCTGGCAAACGTCGGTTGCGCTGCGTGCATCATCGCCTACAACTACTTCGCCTTTGGTCAGATCAACGGCACCTCCACGGTCGCCATCGCCATGATCGCCTACCCCATCATCTTCGCTATCTGGAAGTTCTTCTACGTTGGCTTTCAGTATCTGCCCGATGTTCTGCTCAACTACATCCCCGATGTCGATGAGCTCATCACCCTGCGTCGTCGCGAGGGCATCTACAGCTCCGCTCAGCAGCTCTGCCAGCAGATCGCCCAGGCTATCGCCGTCAACGCATGGGCTATCGTCCTTGCTGCCTCCGGCTTCATTCAGACCGCCGGTAACAGCGACGCCGTGACCCAGCCCGCCACCGTGCCTCTGTACATCTGCGGCTACATGCTTATCGGCTGCGCCGGCTTCTTCCTGCTCGCGGCTATCCTTGCCCGCGGCATCAAGATCGACAAGGAGCAGTGCGACATCCTCTGCGACGAGATCAAGCGCGTCAAGGAGGGCGGCAAGATGGCCGACGTCCAGCCCGAGGTCAAGGCCCTTTGCGAGGAGCTCTCCGGCTTCAAGTACGAGGACTGCTTCGCTCACAACAACGTTGGCTTCCAGGACGGCAGCGTAATTCCCGCCGAGTAGGGCAGGCGCATCGTCCAAACCACAGGGCCGTGCCACCGGAGATCCACCGGCGGGTGCGGCCCTTTTTTAAAAACGAGTAGTATGAACTTCTGATTACATTTGAGGGAGAGACCCATGGAGACGAACGTTATCTGGCGCAACGCCCGCGCGGCCGTTATTGAGCTCGACGACGGTGGCTACTTTACCTGTGCCGATACGTGGGAGATCTTTGTCAACGATGAGCCCGTCGGTACCACGAATACGGTCGAGACCTATGTTGACGGCCTGGTTCCCGGCAAGCGCAACCTCGTCCGCTTTGTCTGCGGCGAGCGTGAGCTGAGTGTGGGCGTCACCACGCCCGCGGAGCCCTTTACCATCAATGTTCGCGACTGCGGCGCCAAAGGCGATGCCGAGCACGATGACACCACCAATATCCAGGCTGCCATCATGGCTTGTCCCAAGGGCGGGCGCGTGCTGATTCCCGCTGGCAACTACCGCATCAAGTCCCTCTTCCTTAAGAGCAATATCAACATCGAGCTCGCCGAGGGCGCGGTGCTGCTGGCCCGTCACGACCGCGCGGCGCTTGCCTACATTCCGGGCACGGTCACGGGTGACAAGGGCACCGGGTATGCCGGCACCGATATGCTGCCCCTGGGCCGCTGGGAGGGCGAGAGCTTTTCGACCTACTGTTCGACCTTTACGGGTCTGAGCGTGCACGACGTGTGCATCTATGGCCGCGGCGCCATCGACGGCCAGACCGATTTTGCCGAGGATAACTGGTGGAACAAGGACTTTAAGAATATCTTCCGCCCCGAGGAGGGCCGCGAGATCGCCCGCCCGCGCATGATCTTCCTGTCCGAGTGCCAAAACGTGAGCCTTGCCGGCTTTACCGTCCGCAACAGCCCGGCATGGAACATCCATCCCGTTCTGTGTGAGCACGTCGATGCGCTTTGCCTGTCCATCGAGGGTCCCAAGAACTCCCACAACACCGACGGCTTCGATCCCGAGAGCTGTGGCTTTGTTCGTATCCTGGGTTGCCAGTTCTCGGTGGGCGACGACTGCATCGCCATCAAGAGCGGCAAACTGGGCATTGAGCCCGAGCTTCGTCCCGCCACGCACGACGTGCTGATCTCGCACTGCTACATGCACGACGGCCACGGCGCCGTGGTGCTGGGATCCGAGGCCGCCGGCGGCATCAAGGACCTCACCGTGAGCAAGTGCCTCTTTGAGCGCACCGACCGAGGCCTGCGCGTCAAGACCCGCCGCGGTCGCGGCAAGGACGCCGTCAACGAGGGCATCACCTTTGAGCACATTCGCATGGACGAGGTGCTCACGCCTTTCGTGGTCAATTCGTTCTACTTCTGCGACAAGGACGGCAAGACCGACTACGTTCAGAGCCGCGAGGCGCTGCCCGTCGACGACCGCACGCCCGGGTTTGGCGCCACGACGTTCCGCGACATCGAGGCCACCAACTGCCACGCGGCCGCGGCCTATATCACGGGCCTGCCCGAGAGCAAGGTGACGCGCCTGACATTCCAGGATGTCCATGTGACCTTTGCCGCCGATGCCGAGCCCTTTGTGCCGGCCATGGCCTGTGGCGTGGAGCCGATGGTGCGCCAGGGCATCATCGCGCAGAACGTGAAAGTCCTCGACCTGCAAAATGTGGTGATTGAGGGTCAGGACGGAGATGAGCTGCAGCTCGAGAACGTCGATAAGATTGTCCGTTCCTAGCTGGAATTGATGACCGGGGCCGCATTGCCGAAAAAATCGGCTATGCGGCCCTTGTACCATGCGGCCGCGCTACGCATCATAACGAGAAGGTATACATGCTCAATAAAACGATTTGTGTCGGGGTCGATGGCTCGGATGCCGCGATCTCGTCCTATATTTTTGCTCCCACCGAGGATGCTTATGCCCTAGAACCCCGACCTGCAGTTTTGATTGTGCCGGGTGGGGGCTACGATCATATTTCGCCTCGAGAGGGCGAGCCGGTGGCGCTACGCTTACTTGCGATGGGGTATCAGGCTTTTGTTCTGGACTACTCGGTTGCGCCCGCCACCTATCCGCTTGCATTGCAAGAACTTGCACGGGCGGTCGATACCGTGCGAAGTCATGCGACGGAGTTTTGCGTCGATCCCAATCGAATTACGGTCATGGGTTTTTCGGCGGGTGGGCATCTGGTTGGCTTGCTCGGGGCGCTTTGGGACCAATCCTGGCTTGCAGAGTCGATCGCGACATCGCCTGAGTCGATTCGGCCTGACGCACTTTGCTTGGGCTATCCGGTCGTAAGCTCGGGGGCCTATGCCCATCGTGGCTCGTTTGAACACCTAACGGGTGCCGATGACGTTTTGGCTCAAAAGTTGTCGATCGAGAACATGGTTGGTGAAGGCTTTCCCCGTACGTTCTTATGGCATACCGCCGAGGATGCATCGGTGCCGTCCAAAATAGCCTTTTGCTTGCGCAGGCGCTTGCCGATCACGGGATTGGCTTTAGCTTACATATTTTTCCGCATGGAAAGCACGGAGCATCGCTCGCCACGGCCCAAACGGCATTTAAGGGTTGCGCCGAGCATATTCAGCCACAGGTTCAGGGCTGGCCTGAGCAGTTTGCCGCCTGGGAGCGTGATGGACGATGAACGAAAGTATCTATACGCTGCGCGTTTCGAGGGCTGCGGAAGGAGCGTACCCAGCGATTTCCGATGCCTTGGCGGCAGTCGATCGGCTCTATCCGGATGCCGAGCAACCGGTGATGATTCGCATCGATCCGGGCGAGTATCGCGAGCGGGTCGAGATCCGTCGCCCACATGTGACGATTGAGGGAGAGACGGCCGACAGCGTGCGCATCGTTGGCTGCCTTGCGGCGCAGATGCCCTCGGAGGACGGCAGCGGCCAGGACGGAAAGCTCGGCACCTTCCGCACGTATACGGTGTTGGTCGATGCCGATGACGTGACGCTTGCAAACCTCACGATCGAAAACGATGCGGGCGATGGACGCGAGGTCGGTCAGGCGATTGCCCTGTATGCCGATGGCGACCGTCTAGTCGTCGATGCCTGCTGCATTAAGGGGCACCAAGACACGCTGTTTTTGGGTCCGCTGCCGCCGCATGAGGTCAAACCGGGCGGGTTTATAGGACCCAAACAGTATGCGCCGCGCCGGGTGGGGCGCCAGTATTTTAGACGTTGCCGGATCGAGGGCGATGTCGACTTTATCTTTGGCGGCGCGCGTGCCTATTTTGAGGGGTGCGAGATTCGCTCACTCAACCGCGATATGGACGTGAACGGTTACGTGACGGCGGCATCGACGCCCGAGGGAGAGCCGTACGGCTTCGTGTTCCACGGCTGTTCGTTTACAGCTCCGGATGACGTGGCGCCGGATTCGGTCTATCTGGGCCGTCCTTGGCGCGAGTGGGCGCAAACCGTGCTGATCGATTGCTGGCTGGGGCAACACATCAAGCGCGAAGGTTGGTGGGACTGGAATAAGCCGGCGGCGCACGAGAGGGCGCGCTATGTTGGCACAAGTCTGCATGGCCCGGCGGGTGATGCTGCTGGCTGGGCGCCGTGGACGCGCGAACTCGATGCGACGGCCGCTGCCCGGTACGCTCGCGAGCAGGTGCTTGCCGGTGCGGACGGCTGGGACCCCGAGGGCGGCGATGGTGATGCGGTGGAGACCGCCAGTCTTTCCGATAGCGGCCGCACAGTGCATATCGACATCTATTACGAAGACGAACCGGCGCTTCGCGACCGTCTTAAGCGCGAGGGGCGTTCCGCCGCGTTTAAGGGCGCGACGCCCGGTGACTTTGAAGCATGGCAAATTGCGACGAGGGATCGTCTGTTTGACCTGCTGGGCTTATCGATTATGGACCGTGTGCCGATTGAAGTGCGCGAGCTCGATCGGGTGCAGATTGCCGGCGGTATCGTGCGCACTCATGCGATGTTGCAGGTGGAGCGCGACGTTTGGATGCCGTTTTACCTACTGGAGCCGCAGGCGCCCAAGCTGGATGCGCACGGCTGCAAGCGCTGCTATATCTGCCCGCATGGCCATCAGGGCGCAGGCGCCGCAAGTGTTGCGGGCGTAACGGGCGTGCCGGCGGTCGACGATGCCGTACGCAAGTTTAACTACGACTACGGCCTGCGTCTGGCGCGCATGGGCTATGTGACCGTCTGTCCCGATGCACGTGGCTGGGGGAGCCGTCGCGACTGGAAAGGCCAGGGCGACGACGAGAACAGTTATCTGCGCGGGACCTGCCTAAACCAGGCGCGCATGGCGGAGCCGCTGGGCCTTACGGTTGCAGGTCTCAACGCCTGGGACAACATGCGTCTGATCGATTACCTGGAGGCGCGCGGCGACATTGCCATGGACGACCTGGGCTGCTTTGGCTTTTCGGGCGGCGGATACATGACGTTGTACCTGGCGGCGCTCGACCCACGCGTGCGCAAGGCGTTTGTCTCGGGCTATCTGTACGGTGTCGACGATTCGCTGCTGCACCTCAACGGTAACTGCAGCTGCAACTATGTGCCGGGACTGTGGCGCCTGCTCGATATGGGCGATATCGCGTCGCTCATTGCACCACGCCCGCTGCTGGTGCAGAGTTGCGAGGGTGATCATCTCAACGGCGCCCGCGGACTTGCGAATGTTGATGAGCAGCTCTCCATCGTTCGGGACGCCTATGGCCTCGTGGGACATGCCGACGACCTGTTGCACGAGGTTTGCCCGGGCGGACACCATCTGGGCGTTGCGTACCTTGCCGAGGATATCGAATGGCTTGACGGGCATGCTGCCGGGGGCCGTTCCTAGGTCGTGGGCGTTGTTGCGGGCAAACGGTAATGACTGATGAGGCCAAAGGCCGCCGTGTGGGCGGGAAGGAGTATAAATATGAAACCGACGAAGACCTTGAGCGAGTCGACCATCTGCTGTTTTGGTGATTCGACCACGTGGGGCGACAATGGATGCGGCGCGGGCGGCAACGACATCTCCTGGACTTCGCATCTAGGAGCGCTGCTGGGTGGCGCAACTATCGAGAATTACGGCATCAAGGGATCGCGCATCGCCGTCAAGGCCGACCGTACCGATTCGTTTGTCGAGCGCTTGGACGGCATCGATCACGCGGCAGATGTCTACGTCGTCTTTGGCGGCGTCAACGACTTTAGCCGTAACGTGCCGCTGGGAGAGCTGGGCAGCACGGACGTGCATGAGTTCTACGGTGCGCTCGACTACCTGATTCGCGCTATCACGGCGCGTTCGCCTCAGGCAAAGCTGGTGTTTATGACGCCGTGCAAGACCAGCGGTAAACACGAGAAGGATATCCCGGCGAGCGATGAGCTCAACCATCTGGGCCTGACGCAGGTCGCCTACGTAAAGGCGATGCTGGAGGTCTGCGACTGCTACTCCGTGCCGGTGATCGACCTGTATGCGCAAAGCGGCATCAGCCCGTTTTTGCCGGAGCACCGCGAGCTCTACATGCCGGACGGTCTGCATTACAGCCCTTCCGGCTATGAGCGCCTGGCGCATCGCATCGCTGCGGGCCTCACCTCCGTTTGCCGCTAAAAGGCTGCCGTTCACTGGGATTATAGGGTTAACGTTCACCCTATAATCCCAGTTCGCGTTATACTAAGGTTAACGTTCACCCATCATTTTTGTCAGAGGGGACAGCAATGGGCTGCAATCAGATTCTGGACCGCTATATCGAGCAGTTGATCGAGACCTCTACGCCGCAGGCACCGGCCTGGAACATCGAAAAGCTCCGTGCCGGCAAGGAGAACACCTGGAACTATATCGATGGCTGCATGATCAAGGCGCTCATCGAGCTGTACGAGATCACGGGTGAGCAGCGCTACCTGACCTTTGCCGACGACTACATCGACTTTTTTGTCCAGGAAGACGGCACCATCAAGCACTATAAGCCCGAGGAGTACAACCTCGACAACGTCAACGCGGGCAAGACCCTCTATAAGCTCTACGATTTGGTGGGCAAGCCCAAATACCGCGCCGCTATGGACACCATTTACCGCCAGCTCGAGACCCAGCCGCGCACCAAAGAGGGCGTGTTTTGGCACAAGGCCGTCTATCCCAACCAGATCTGGCTCGACGGCATGTATATGGCGCAGCCGTTCTATATGCAGTACGAACTGAGCTTCCACAACCGTCGTGCCTGCTCGGACAGCTTCCATATGTTCCAGGTCGTGCACGATCTGATGCGCAATCCCCTCAACGGTCTGTACTATCACGCTTACGACGCGAGCCGCAAGCAGTTCTGGTGCGATCCGGTCACCGGCCTTTCGGCCAACTTCTGGCTGCGCGCCGAGGGCTGGTTTGCCATGGCGCTCATCGACACCTGGGAGCTTATGCCGCCTTCGATGTCGGCCGAGAAGGACGAGATCCGCAAGATGTTCCACGATCTGATCGACGCCATGCTGCCGTATCAGGACGAGAAGACCGGCATGTGGCACCAGGTCATCAACCTGCCCAATATCGCCCCCAACTACCTGGAGGAGTCGGGCAGCGCCATCTTTGCCAACGCCATCATGAAGGGCGTGCGTCTGGGCGTGCTGGGCGAGCGTTACTACCAGTACGGCCGTCGCGCCTTCGATGGCATCTGCGAGACCTGCCTGTCCGAGCATGATGGCCAGCTGGCGCTCGACAACATCTGCCTGGTCGCAGGCTTGGGCAACACCGCACACCGCGAGGGCACGTTTGGTTACTACATGAGCGAGCCCGTGGTCAAAAATGATGCAAAGGGCGTCGCGCCGCTGGTGCTTGCCTATATCGAGACCATGCATCACGACAAGCTTGCCGGCAAGCGCGACCCGCTGGCCCCTTCGGGCGTGTGCTCTATCGAGGACCCGTTTGGCGGATACACCCCGGGCATCAACGCTCATAAGGGATGTGAATAGCATGGGGGCTATTACTCCGGGCGTACGTTTGCACGACCTTCCGCAGGGAACCGTCGAGGAACGCATTCGCATGGCAGGCGAGCTGGGCTTTTCGTGCATTCAGCTGCCAAGCAAGGTGCTCTATGCATCGATGGGGATCGATCGAGGCGGTCTGACCCGCGAGCTTGCCGATCATTTGCGTGCGGTGCTCGACGAGGCGGGCGTTTCGGTCGCCGTGCTCGGCTGCTACAAGAATTTGGCGACGCCCGATCGCCAACAGCTCATGGATAACATTGCCGAGTACGAGGCATGCCTGAACTTTGCCCAGATGCTCGGCGGATGCCCGGTTGGCACCGAGACCGGTCGCCCCAATGCGCAGAACCGCGTTGCTGACGACCGCATGACCGATGGGGCACTCGAAGCGTTTACAGACGGGCTTGCACGCGTCTGCGATCGGGCCGAGGCCGTGGGCGGGCAAATTTTGATCGAGCCCGGTTGGAACGAGACGGTTAATACTCCGGACCGCTGCCGTGAGGTGCTGGAGCACGTCTCGAGCCCGTCGCTCGGCGTGATCTACGACCCGGTATCGCTGCTGCACCCCAGTGTCGTTGACGAAGCGCAGGAAATCACCGCGCGCATGCTCTACTTATGCGGCAGTAAGATCCGCGCGCTGCACGCCAAGGATTTTGAGGTCGTTGATAACGAGGACGAAGCCGGTTGGTGCGACGGTACGGGTTCACGTCTGGTGTGTCATGGCGTGGGCGAGACGGGCCGCTATGACTTTGAGCCCGTAGTGGCCTGGGCGGCTGCCGCCTGCCCTGGGATTCCCTGCGTGGTCGAGAACAGTGTGCCGGCGACGGCGGCTGACTGCCTGGCGACACTCGAGCACATGTCCGCTCGCTGCGGGGCTTCGCATCGCGAGTTATAGCATTGGCTTTTGCTGTGTCGGCAGATTGAGATTACCTGTATAGGGGCGGCGGTGAAGGGTCTTTATCGTCGCCCCCATTGGATTGCATTAAAAAGGGGAGTTGCGTGGCTATCCACATTGTCGAAGAGGCGAATCGTTGCCTAGGTTGTAAAAGGGCGTTCTGTCAGATTAAGGGCTGCCCGGTTCAGACGCCTATTCCGCGGGTCATCGACCTGTTCAAACAGCGTCGTCTAGAAGAGGCGGGCGAGCTGCTGTTCCAGAACAATCCCATGAGCGCGGTCTGCTCCATGGTGTGCAACCATTCGGGCCAGTGCGAGGGTGCTTGCATCCAGGGCCGCAAGGGCACACCCGTACATTTCTCGAGCATCGAGAACTATATCTCGACAGCGTATTTGGATCGTAAGGAGTGGACGCCCGCGCCGTCGTGCGGCAAACAGGTTGCTGTGGTCGGTTCCGGTCCTGCCGGTATTACCGTGGCCATTAAGATGGCCCAGCTGGGCTGTGCCGTCACGGTATTTGAGCAGCGCCCCGAGATCGGCGGTGTGCTGGAGTACGGTATCCCCGAGTTCCGCCTGCCCCGTGCGCTCGTGCAAAAGTATCGTCACGTGATGTGCTCGCTCGGCGTGCGCGTTCGTCCGTCGACTACCATCGGCGGTGCGCTCCACATCGACGACCTGCTGCGCGACGGCTACGATGCGGTCTTTGTTGGCACCGGTACCTGGCGAGCTCGCAAACTGGGTATTCCCGGCGAGTCGCGCGGCAACGTGCTGTTTGGTATCGATTACCTGGTCGATCCTTCGAGCGTGGCGATCGGACAGAATGTGGCGGTCATCGGTGCCGGTAACGTGGCCATGGATGTGGCCCGCACGGCGCTGCGCTCGGGTGCTCGTAAGGTCACCGTGTATGCTCGATCGCGCCATATCTCGGCCATCGATGACGAGGTGGAGCTGACCGAGCTTGACGGTGCCGAGATTGTGTGCGGCAAGGCGATCTGCGCCATCGACGATAACGGTCCGGTGTTCGAGACGGCTATCTTTGACGAGGACAACAACGTGGTGGGCTACGAGGAAGAGCTCGACCATGCGTCTGCCGACACAGTTGTGATTGCGGCTTCGCAGGTGCCCAAGGACAAGCTTGTGCTTACGACGGGCGGTCTGGAGACCGACCATCGCGGCCTTCTTTCGGTCGATGAATGCGGTATGACCACCGTGCCTGGCGTCTTTGCCGCCGGCGACGTGGTTAACGGCCCGCTCACCGTGGTTCATGCCGTGGCAGGCGCCAAGCTTGCCGTCGAAGGCATCACCAGCTACCTGGGTCTCTAACCCATCCCACCCATCAGTTGCGGTGAAATACGGACTGTTTTGGCTGTCAAAAGCCTTATCTACTCCGTATTCCACCGCAACTTTTTGGGGGTTGAGCAGAGACTGGGGGAGCGCGTGCGGTCGGGTGCTGCACGGTTGCTGGTACGATAGGTACGTCAGCAACTGCCGCCGAGCGGCTCAAATGAAAGGAACCCTGTATGGAGTCCTCTGCCTATCCAATGCTCTTTAGCCCGATCAAGGTCGGTACGACCGAGGTCAAGAACCGCGTCTTTATGCCGCCGGTGTCCACCAACCTGGCCGATCATGGCTATGTGACCGACGACTTGGTCGATCATTACCGTGCCCGCGCCAAGGGCGGCGTGGGCCTCATCATCACCGAGGTCGTGACGGTCGAGCCTACCTATACCTATCTGCCGGGTGACATGTGCTGCTACGACGACACGTTTATCCCTGGCTGGGAAAAGCTCGCCGCGGCCGTCCACGAGTATGGCTGCAAGATCATGCCGCAGCTCTTCCACCCCGCCTACATGGCCTTTAACATTCCGGGTACGCCGCGCCTGATCGCTCCGTCCTTTGTGGGCCCGTCTTACGCCCGCGAGGCACCGCGTCCCATCACGGTCGATGAGATCCACGAGCTCACGCATCAGTTTGGCGACGCTGCCGTGCGCATGCAAAAGGCTGGCGTCGATGGCGTCGAGGTCCATGCGGCGCACGCCCACGGCATGCTCGGCGGCTTTTTGACTCCGCTCTACAACAAGCGCACCGACGAGTACGGCGGCTCGCTCGACGCCCGCATGCGCTTTCTGCTCGAGGTCATCGCCGAGATTCGCGAGCGCTGCGGCAAGGACTTTATCATCGACGTCCGCATCTCGGGCGATGAGTACACCGATGGCGGCCTGACCCTCAACGACATGATCTATGTCTCGCGTCGCCTGGAGAAGGCCGGCGTCGACATGATTCATGTGTCGGGTGGCACCACCATCAAGCGCGGCTCTGCGATTCCCGCCGCCGGTACCCAGCAGGCCTCGCACGCCGCTTGCTCGCGTGAGATTAAGAAGCACGTGAACATTCCCGTTGCCACGGTCGGCCGCATCAACGAGGCCTGGATCGCCGAGGAGCTGATCGAGGACGGCGCTGCCGACATCTGCATGATGGGCCGCGCCAATCTGTGCGATGCCGAGTTCTGCAACAAGGCCGCTGCCGGCAACGCTGACGACATCCGCCCCTGCATTGGCTGCCTGCGCTGCCTGAACGGCATTATGTTCGGCAAGCGCATCTCCTGCACCGTTAACCCGGACGTGGAGCGCGACGAGGCTGGCTACGAGCCTGCCGCCGAGGCCAAGAACGTGCTCGTTGTGGGCGCTGGTCCTGCGGGCATGGAGGCAGCCTACATTGCCGCCAAGCGCGGCCACAACGTGGTGCTCGTGGATAAGCAGGACGAACCGGGCGGCGAGATGCGCATCGCGGCCGTTCCGCCGGCAAAGCAGGAACTCACCCGCGTGATCAAGTATCAGTATCGTCGTCTTGCTGAGGCGGGCGTGAAGTGCGTCTTTGGTACCGAGCTTTCGGCCGAGGACATTCAGCGTGACTACGCGGGCTACGAGGTCGTCCTGGCTTATGGCGCCGAGCCCATCGCTCCGGCCTTCATGCAGGGCTTTAAGCAGGTTATGACGGCTGACGACCTGCTGGGCGGCAAGGCTTTCCCGGGCAAGAAGATCGTCATCGTGGGCGGCGGCACCGTCGGCTGCGAGACGGCCGATTACCTGGCCCCGCTGGTCAACGACCTGTCGCCGGCCAACCGCGACGTCACCGTCATCGAGATGACCAAGACGCTCGCCGCTAACGAGGGTGGTGCCGGTCGCGCGGTGCTCATCACGCGCATGCTCTCCAAGGGCGTCCACGTGCTGACCGAGGCCAAGGTGACCGAGATCACCGAGGACACTATCAGCTACGAGAAGGACGGTGAGGTCCACACCATCACCGGTGCCGATACGCTGGTGCTTGCCATGGGCTATCGTCCCAATACCAAGCTGGCCGACGACCTTGCCGCTGCTGGCGTTGCTGTCCACGTGCTGGGCGATGCCCAGAAGTGTGGCAACATCCGCGATGCCATCGGCGATGGCTATAAGGTTGCCTGCGAGCTCTAGTTAATCCCTTGGTGCATGGGGCCTGTCCCCGCGGCGTCAGTCGGTAGATAGCAAAAAGCGGCGGTCGTCCCGTACGTGGGACGACCGCCGCTTGCGTTAGCTGCAATGAGTCGTGCGATTAGAGGCCCAGGATCTCCTTGACCTTGGCGATGATGGCCTCGTCGGTTGCGTTGGCAAAGAAGTACTCCTGGAAGTGTTCGCCGGCAAGTGCGCCCTTCACCAGGTCCTGATCGATCTCGCCCAGAACGTCGACGAGCGGACGCATAGTCACAGCGCGGACGCCGTCGAGGATTTTCTTGTTGCGCTGCTCGGGCTCAACACGCTCGGCAGGATAGCCGTTGCCCGAACCAAAGCCAAAGAGCTTCTCAAAGGTGTACTCGAGGTTGAGCTCCTGGCCCCAGCCGTTCTTGAGGGCGAAGGGCATGGCGACAGCGTTACCGTCGTTGACCTGGGCAAAGGTGTAGGCATCGAGCGGGTCGGCAACATGGCCGCACAGCACGCCGGGGAAGGAGTTGCAGGCGAGCATGGCGCCCTCGCCGGTGCCACAGCCGGTCACGACGTAGTCGGCAGCGCCGGAGTTGAGCAGCACGGCGGCCAGGATGCCGTTCTGCACATAGGTGAGGGGCTTGGAGTCGGCGTCGGCATACATGCCATAGTTAAAGACGGTGTGCCCCATGGGCTCGACAACCTTCTTAAGGGCAGCCTCGATCATGGGGTTCTTGGAGTTCTGAGAGTTCTCATTGATCAGAGCGATTTTCATGATAGGTAACCTTCCACTATTTTCTAAATTAATGGTTCGTTATGTTGCATGGCATCTCCAACAGAGAAGCCGCTCTGCGGGCGGCGGACGATAAGGTCTGTCGCGAGTTCCGCACGAGCCGAAGAGCACTTAATGTGCTCTTCGTGCGAGTCAGGACTGTTCGAGCAGCAGACCTTATCGTCCGCCGCCTCGCCCAGACGTCTTACTGCGGCTGCTTTCCAATGTATGCGAGGATGCCGCCGTCGACGTAGAGGATGTGGCCGTTGACGAAGTTCGACGCGTCGGAAGCCAGGAACACGGCGGGGCCCTTCAGGTCCTCGGGCGTGCCCCAACGGGCGGCCGGCGTCTTGGCAATGATGAACTGGTCAAACGGGTGGCGGCTGCCGTCGGGCTGCGTCTCGCGCAGCGGTGCGGTCTGCGGCGTGGCGATGTAGCCGGGCCCAATGCCGTTGCACTGGATATTGGCCTCGCCAAATTCCGAGCAGATGTTCTTGGTGAGCATCTTGAGTCCGCCCTTAGCGGCGGCATAGCCGGCGATGGTCTCGCGACCCAGCTCGCTCATCATCGAGCAGATGTTGATGATCTTGCCGTGGCCCTTGGCGATCATGCCAGGCAGGCAGGCCTTGGACACGATAAACGGTGCGTTGAGGTCGATATCGACGACGCGGCGGAAGTCCTCGGCGCTCATGTCGAGCATCGGGGTACGCTGGATGACGCCGGCGTTGTTGACCAGGATGTCGGGCGTGGTGCCAAAGTCGGCCTCGATCTTGGCGATGAGCTCGGCGACGACAGTCTCGTCGGTGACGTCTGCCACGTAACCATGAGCCTCAAAGCCCAGCTCGCGGTAGTGCTTCTCGGCCTCGGCTACCTTGTCGGCGTGACGTGCGTTAAAGGCGATCTTGGCGCCGGCCTCTCCGAGCGCCTCGGCGATGGCCATGCCAATGCCATAGGTGGCGCCGGTTACGAGCGCGACCTTGCCATCCAGGCGGAAGCTGTCCATAAGATCAGACATAGCGATCCTTTCAAAAGAAACGTTCATCTATATAAGTCTTGCTTTTCATACAAGGTCAGTATAGGAGAAGAGGAGGATTTAAAAATCAGATTCTCCTAAAATCAGGTGAACGTTCACTTTTAAAAGGTAAACGGTGATCTCGCCCTTGCCGCGCGGACGTTTATTCGCTCTGTTCCTGCGTGCCCTCTGCGATCATGTTGCGGTTGTACACCAGATGCAAATACATCGCATCGTGCGCTGCGGTGGGATTGCGCGCGGCGATGGCGTCGGCCACGCCACGGTGGGTGCGGATGGTCTCCTCAACCAGCTTTTTGCCGGTCACGTCAATAAACAGGGGGACAGACGCCTTGAGCACGCCCATTAGGCGGGGAACGACGAGGTTTCCGGAGCTCTCGGCAATGGCATTGTGGAACGCGGTGTCGGCGGCGGAGTAATCCTCACCGGCCTCGGCCAGGCGCTCGGATTCGTCGCAGAGCTCTTTGATACAGACGACCTGGTCATTGGTTGCGTGCTCGGCTGCCATGCGTGCAATCTGCGGCTCGATCATAAAGCGCACCTCGAGTAGGTCGCGCGCCAGACGCTGCTTGTCGTCGATAAAGGTAAAGCCCAGCGGGTCGTCGGCAACGCCGGGGTTTGATGCCACATAGGTGCCCGAGCCCTGCTTAATGCGCACGATGTTGCGCGACTGCAGCAGCTTCATGGCTTCGCGTACGGTGCTCCTGCCAGCACCCAGGCGCTCGACGAGTACAGCCTCCTTGGGCAGGCGGTCGCCTTGCTCAAGATGCTCATCCAGGATCAGTTGAATGATTTTATCTGCTATCTGCTCGGGGAGTCCCGAATCGGCTCGTGCCACGCTTCACCTCATATCAAAAGAATTCATCAGAGCTATTCTAGCTCATTTACAGAAGCCGCGGTGGTTCGCTCCGACAATGGAGAGCTGTAAGTAGCCGTTTACCGTCAAAAACAGATCGTTCAGGAAATACATCAGATGTATTTTGAAAAAAGTTTCCCTTTTAAACATCAGACCTATTGAAAATACGCTATAGTCTAAGGCGAATTCAAAAGGTCTGATGAATTGGAGGAAAGATGTCAGACCCAACGTTTATGGCCGACCCCACCAGGCTGGTCATCGCCGCTATCGTGGGCATCGCGCTGCTGCTTGCGCTCATCATTAAGTTCAAGCTGCATCCTGTGCTTTCGATGATGGTCTCGGCGCTCGTGATCGGTATCGGTGCCGGCATGCCGCTCGACATGGTGGCAGACACCGTCACCAAGGGCGTGGGCACCACGCTGCAAAACATTGCCCTGCTCATTGGCCTGGGATCGATGTTTGGCCAGATTTTGGAGGAGAGCGGCGGCGCCAAGAAGATCGCCCAGACCTTCATTGACACCTTTGGCCAGGGCCACTCCAGCTGGGCGTTGGGCATCACCGGTTTGGTCATCGGCACCACGGTGTTCTTTGAGGCCGGCGTGGTCGTTTTGATCCCGCTTGCCTTTAGTGTGGCGTCGCAGACCAAGAAGTCGACCCTCTACTACGGCATCGCCCTACTCGCGGGACTGGCGGCTGGCTATGCGTTCGTGCCGCCTTCGGCCGGTTCGGTCCTGGTTGCCGGCACGCTCGGTGTCGACCTGGGCACCATGATCCTCGTCGGTATCCCCACCGCCTTCATCGCCATGGCGATTGCCGGCGTCGTGTGGGGCCGCAACGTGGGCGGTCGCATTTTTACCGATGTTCCGGAGCACTTTACCTCTGCCGAGGGTGCGAGCGACGAAAAGGAGCTTCCCTCCTTTGGCATGGTGCTTGCCATCGTGCTCACGCCGCTTTGTCTGATTTTGCTGGGCACGTTGTCCTCTTATATCCCCATGCCCGCCGAGCTCGCCTCGATTCTCGCCTTCCTGGGCAAGCCGTTCGTCGCTTTGACGCTCGCCACGCTCGTCGCGATGTATCTGCTGGGCGCGCGCCGCGGCTACTCCGGCGCCGAGCTCAAGGCCCTGCTCGACCGCTCTCTTAAGCCCGTCGGCATGATCTTGTTGGTTATTGCCTGTGGCGGCGTCATTCGCTGGATGCTGCAAGACTGCGGCTTGGGCCAGGTTATCGGCCCTATGCTCGAGGCCTCACCGCTGCCTTTGGTGGTCGTTGCCTTTTTGATTGCCGTCATGGTGCGTGCCTCTGTCGGCAGCTCCATCGTCGCTATGACCATGGCATCGGGCATTATGGCCGCCATGCCTGCGGTCGCTGGTGCTTCGGTGCTTATGCGTGCCGCCATCTGTCTTGCTATCTGCGGCGGTGCCACGGCCCTCTCGCACGTCAACGATGCCGGTTTTTGGATGTGCTCCTCGTTCCTGGAGATTGACGAGAAGACCACCCTCAAGTCCTGGACCGTTATGGAGACGCTCATCGGCCTTTCGGGTCTTGCCTGCGCCCTGGTGATTTCGTTCTTCGCCTAGTCGGGCTATTTACGCCGGGCCGTGCGCCCGGCACCAACAAACACAAGATTCATTAACCAACGATTGGTACAACCGTTCAAACCAAAAGAGGAGAACATCATGGACGAAAAGACCAAGGCACAGATTCAGCAGGAGGCCGCCGACCTGGTTGCCAAGCTGCAGCCGCGTTCCGGCAAGTTCCGCACCATCAGCCCCGAGATGGACCCGCTGCGTCTGGGGTCTGGCTGGACCATCGAGGATCTGGACAAGCCGCAGGTCATTATCGAGTCGACGTTTGGCGACTCGCACCCGGGTTCTGCTGGCCTGTTTGAGCTGGTCGAGGAGGTCCGTGCTGGCGTTGCCGAGGCTGGTGGCCACGGTGCCCGTTACTTCTGCACCGATATCTGCGACGGCGAGGCCCAGGGCCACGATGGCATCAACTACTCGCTGCCCAGCCGCGACATGATCGCCAACATGATCGAGATTCATGCCAAGGCCACCCCGTTCGACGCCGGCGTCTTTGTCGCCAGCTGCGATAAGGGCCTGCCTGCGAACCTCATGGCCATGGGCCGCATCAACATCCCCTCCATTGTCGTTACCGGCGGTGTCATGGATGCCGGTCCCGACCTGCTGACCCTGGAGCAGCTCGGCGCTATCTCGGCCCGCTACGAGCGCGGCGAGATCTCCCGCGAGGAGCTCGAGTTCGCCAAGCACAACGCCTGCCCCAGCTGCGGCGCCTGCTCCTTTATGGGCACCGCCTCGACCATGCAGGTTACCGCCGAGGCCCTGGGCCTCATGCTCCCCGGTACCGCCCTGCTGCCCGCTACCAGCTCCGACCTGCGCGAGTTTGCTCGCAAGGCCGGCCGCCAGTCCGTGTGGCTCTCCGAGCACAACCTGTGCCCGCGCGACATCGTGACCAAGGAGTCCTTCGAGAACCTCATCATGGTCCACGGCGCCATCTCCGGTTCCACCAATTCGCTGCTGCACATCCCCGCGATCGCCCGCGAGTTTGGCATCGAGATGTCCGCCGACGATTTCGATCGCCTGCACCGTGGCGCCCACTACCTGCTCAACGTTCGCCCCGCAGGCGAATGGCCGGCGCAGTTCTTCTACTATGCAGGTGGCGTGCCGCGCATCATGGAGGAGATCAAGTCGATGCTTCACCTCGATGTCATGACCGTCACCGGCAAGACTCTCGGCGAGAACCTTGAGGATCTCAAGAACAACGGCTACTACGAGAAGTGCGGTCGTTACCTTGAGAAATGGAATCTCAAGCGCGAGGACATCATCCGTCCGTTTGACCAGGCTTTTGGTACCGACGGCTCTATCGCCATCCTCCACGGCAACCTTGCCCCCGAGGGCGCCGTTGTCAAGCACACCGTCGTCCCGCGCGAGATGTTCCAGGCTACGCTCAAGGCCCGTCCGTTCGATTGTGAGGAGGACGCTATCCACGCCGTCCTGACGCACGAGATCAAGCCCGGTGACGCCGTCATCATTCGTTATGAGGGCCCCAAGGGTTCCGGTATGCCCGAGATGTTCTACACCACCGAGGCTATCGCCAGCGACCCCGAGCTGGGCGCGAGCATTGCCCTGATCACTGACGGCCGCTTCTCCGGCGCCTCCAAGGGCCCGGCTATCGGTCACGTTTCGCCCGAGGCTGCCGTGGGCGGTCCGATTGCCCTGATCGAGGAGGGCGACCTGATCCAGATCAACATCCCCGAGCGCTCGCTGTCCATCGTGGGCATCGCCGACAAGGAGATGGAGCCGGCCGAGGTCGACGCCATCCTGGCCGAGCGCCGAGCCGCTTGGAAGCCCAAGGCTAATCGCTATACCTCCGGCACGCTCAAGTTCTTTACCGAGCATGCGGTTTCCGCCATTCAGGGCGGCTACATGGAGTAGCGCCCGTGCGCATCGATTCCCTCTCATAGATGTGCGGCACAAAGAGCCCCGAGTTCATGCGAGCTCGGGGCTCTTTGCGCCTAGATTGGGGACGCATAGCCGGACGAAAACAATTTGCGTCTGGTAATAAGCGTACGAAAGCGCAATTTACGTCTTAATTCCGGACGCAAATCAAGACGAAAACCGTTTACGTCTGCTTTAAATCCGTACGAAAACGGTTTTCGTCTTGCAGGGCAGTTGCCGTTTCTACAGTTCAACTTCCAGTTCGGCTTTGTGTTCGTAGAGGTAGTCGCGCATGTAGGGGATGGCAAATGAGACCTTGCCGTACGAAGGAGCCTCGATAATCGATTCTCTTAACAGGCGGCTGCGGACGGAGCTCACCTGTTGAGGCGTTTTGTTTAGGGCATCGGCAACCATGCTGGTCGAGCTCGTCTGCCCCAAAGACGCCATGCTCAGCAGATAAGCGATGCACGTGGGCGGAATGCGCTGCAGCGCGGGCTCAATCACCATGGCGCAGAAGCGTTCGCGTGCCGTTGCAATGCCACGCTCGGCTTCTTCTTCTCCAATAATCGCTGTGTGCGCGCGTCTTGCCAACTGCCATGCGTAGTATCCAACGAGTTGGATCATGAAAGGATAGCCTTGCGTTGCCTCGGCAAGTTGGCCGGCAATACCTGGCTGCAACTCCATGCCAGACGCTTCAATGGTTTCCTCGAGGGAGTACGACACTTCGGTTACTGCCACAGCCTTCAGATCAAAGGGGAGGGCACGGCGCAAAAACGTAAGTGTCTTTCCGTTGATGATGCTTTCAATCATCGAAGGCAGCCCAGCAAAAACAAAGGCGATATCAAGGTCTTCGCCGATAACCTGCTGAATCGCAATGGAGAGCGTTCGGACCTCATCGAGCTCTGCGTCTTGAACCTCGTCGAGAGTGATGAGCAGGCCATTTCCATTCTTGGATATTGTCTGTCTCATGGCGTCGCGTAGCGATGGGCCGATTCGCTCAATATCTATGCTGCCGATGGATATGCCAGCTACGGTGGGCTCAAATCTGGCGTGTTTGGCCTGGAATTTGGGCTGCAGCTGTTCGAGAATGCGCTGGCAAAGTCCCTCGGTTGCGACCTCTTTTATGACCGTCCAGCCGCGGCTTTGCGCCAAACGTGAGCACTCGTCAAGGAGGACCGTCTTGCCCGTTCCACGGACGCCGGCTATGCGCATTAGGCGCCCCGGGGCACCAGGCCCGTTGACGAGGCCCTCATTGAATTCTTCGAGCACATCTTCGCGGCCGATAATCGTGGGAGGTGTTTTACCTGCTGTGGGCTTAAAAGGGTTTGTTTGCATGTGAGCCACCTTTGCTCAAGATATAGCAAGATATAGCAAAGTATAGCAAGATATAGCAAAGTATAGCAAGATATAGCAAAGTATAGCAAGATATAGCAAAGTATAGTGAGATATAGCAAAGTAAGCGCTACTCGCGGGTTTTGCGGTGGTGCTATTTTCCAAATGCCGCGCGGATAAAGCGCTGGGCGAACAGCTTGTTGGCGACGTTGATGACATGGCCCAGGAACAGTGCCGAGATGGCGGTCGTGACGCCAAAGCCGCCCAGGTTGTACATAAAGATCAGCGACAACGCGAGCGAGGCGGCGACATGTGAGCAGTCAAACACGACTTTTACGTCACCAAAGCGGCGTTTAAGCTTTTCGGCAATGACTTGCACCAAGCCGTCGGGCGCGTTGGGGACAACGCCCATGTTGACGACGAGACTTACGCCAAATGCGGTGACAGCGAGGGAGAGCAGCATGGTCGCAATCTGTGTGGGGAGTGCCGTGGGATGCAGTGGGTTGACCGCCATGAAGAGGTCGGTCAAGCCGCCAATCAGCGTTGAGAAGAACAACTCGAGCAGGATGCGCGGCTGGAACTCGCTTCGCAAGATGGCTAATTGCGCCACGATGTAGGCGACGTAGGTTGCGGTGATCCAAAAGCCGAGCGTCTTGCCAGTGAGCATGGATAGGGTTGTGGCAAAGCACGTGAGCGCGGCGACGCCCAGGCCGGATGCCGTCTGGAGGCTCATACCGAGTGCCAGTACTGCAACGCCCACCAGATACATCAGCATTCTGATGACGGTATGGCACCAGTCGATGTTCTCGCCATGCATGATGATGAGCGGTCGCATGTTGCTACCCGTCCTTTCGGTTGTGTGAAAAAGCTGACCCGGGCCGGCAAAAGAGGGTTATCGGAGGCGCTGCTGCAAAAGCAGAAAAGCCGGCCCCACGGTCAGTCGTCTAGGAAGTGTCTCGCTGTGCCGGAATGGGACTAAAGGTCCAACGAGACGGGAAGAAAGCAAATGGCATTGCGTGGGCGATAAGATGCCAAGATGGTAGGGTGCGTCTTAGCATCCTATTGCCCACGCTCAACGAAATCGGTTTCGTTTGAGCCTAAGTATACGCACGGGATTTTATTTGCGAAGAGAAAAACAATAAAAAGGTGAACGTTCACCTAATCGCAACAACTCGTTGGCTGTAGTTGCGGTGGAATAGTTCCTGTTTTTGCTGCTGAAGGCCTTGAACAGGAACTATTCCAGGTTGATTTCCGATCTCAGCCGAACACATTGAGCAAATAGGCCATTCCCGCAGTT
>UQPL01000002.1:0-42175 GCA_900542895.1 uncultured Collinsella sp.
GAGATCTGCGCATGTCTCGTGGGCTCGGAGATGTGTATAAGAGACAGGGGAAAGGTGTTGAAAAATGGGGCGGTTCCCCATATTATTGATGACGTCGACAGGCGGGGTGGTTCCCCGCGTACGTGCCATCTGAGTAACCGAGGGGAGGGCGCACATGGGAATGACTGGTGCATACGAGCGCAATCTCGATGCAAAAGGTCGTCTATCCCTGCCTGCACCCCTTCGCGAGGAGCTTGGAGAGCACGTTCGCGTGTTTAAAGCCCTGGATGTCGATGCTCTGTACGTGTTCTCTGCCGAGGCCTTCGATAAGTGGGTCGAAGGACTCTTCGCGGGTCGTGAGGGCCACGAGGGTTTTAACCCGCGTGACATTAACGACCAGAAGCTCATGAGGGCGATCAACAAGCGCACCACGTCGATGGACGTGGACAGCGCCGGTCGTATCGGTCTTTCCGAGTCTCTCCGCAAGCAGGCGAACCTCGACCGCGAGGTCACGGTTGTGGGCAACTACGACCACCTTGAGGTTTGGGATCGCGCCGCGGCCGATGAGGACGATGACGATGAGGCCCTGCTGGACCTCTTCTTCTCGTAAGGGCAAGGCACGGGTAACGGATGGAGCGTGGGATCTTGACACAAGAATATCGGCATGAACCTGTCATGCTCGGCGAAGTGCTTGAGTCGCTGCGGCTAAAGAGCGGCTCCGTTGTCTGCGATTGCACCCTTGGCGGTGCCGGCCATTCGGTAAAGATGGCCGCGCAGGTGGGGGAGACGGGCCTTTTGCTCGGCGTCGATCAGGACGACATGGCCCTCGAGGCCGCTGGCGCCCGTCTGGACCGCGAGGTTCCCGGCGTTCCGCACCAGCTGCTGAAGGGCAACTTCGGCGACTTGGACGAGCTGCTTTGCTCGGCCGAGGTGCCCGGGGTCGATGGCTTCCTGTTCGATTTGGGCGTTTCGTCACCGCAACTCGATATCCCTGGCAGGGGCTTTTCGTATAACGAGGACGCCCCATTGGACATGCGGATGGATCCGGGTAATAACACCTTAAACGCAGCTGAGGTCATCAACACCTATAACGAACACGACCTCGCCCGGATTCTACGCGTCTACGGCGAAGAGAAGTTCGCCTCGCAGATCGCGCGCGAGATCGTGCGCCGCCGCGAGCAAGAACCGATCGAAACCACCGGCCAATTTGTCGAGATCATCAAGGCGGGTATCCCGGCTGCCGCTCGTCGGCATGGCGGACACCCGGCCAAGAAAAGTTTCCAGGCCATTCGCATCGAGGTCAATCACGAGCTCGATGTGCTCGAACGAGGGCTTGATGCCGCCACCAGGTGGCTCAACCCGGGCGGGCGTATTTGCGTCATCTCGTATCACTCGCTCGAGGACCGTATCGTAAAGAACCACTTTAAGGAGATGAGCCAGGGGTGCACGTGTCCGCCGGAGATTCCGGTGTGCGTGTGCGGCAACGTGCCGATACTCAAGGTCATCACCCGCAAACCCTTGGTTGCCCAGCCTGATGAGGTTGAGCGCAACCCTCGGGCGAGATCAGCCAAAATCCGCGTGGCGCAGCGTCTGTAGGCGCGACCGCGCGATATTGGACCTCCCGCTCGCACCATAAACGAAGCTTAAACACACTACCAACGTACTCGGGATGGGAGGCGGCATATCATGGGCTACAACACTTCAAGCGCAGCACTCGCCTATGATATGAACGCCATGCCCGCCTATCGTGAGACGCCGCAGGCCCCCGTTGCTCCCCGTGAGCAGCGCACGCCGCGCTTTGATGTCTACACGGGCGCGGGCCGTCAGGCAAACCAGGCGGTAAGCCCGGTTTTCATGAGCGTTCTTAAAACGTTTTGCATCATTGCGGCTATCTTCATGACGATCGGCGTCGCCCGCGTGGCGCTCGCCGGCGTTACGGCCCAGGTGCTCAACAGCAACGCCGAGCTTACCAACACGCTCGAAAAGGCGACCGATGAGAGCTCCGACCTGGAGGTCATGCATTCGGTCTATGGCGCCGACACGCGCATTCGCGACCTTGCGGGCGCTTATGGCATGGTGGAGCCCAGCGAGAGCGTTACACTTGACTTTTCGCAGGATGCAGCCGCGGGCGCCAACGCGACCGCGACCGCTCAGTAGCAAGACGGTAGCTGAGTATGACAAATGACTATCGCCGCGGTTCCGATGGGGGCCGCGGTTCTGGACGTCCCTCGTCGCGGGGACGTTCTGGTTATCAAGGAACGGGTCGGCAATCTTACAACGCCGGGCAGTCCCGTGGCAACGACCCGGCGTCGCGACTTCGCGGCTCGGGCGGCCCTCAAGTGCATAACAACAGGTCGCGCAAGAGTTCGTCGACCGAATGGCTCACAGGCGCGCCTCTGCCTCGCCGCAAAGCCGTCATGGGATTCATTGGGTTTGGCTTGGGCTTGGGCGTCTTTCGCCTTGCCGACTATCAAATTGTCGAAGCCGATAAACTGCGCGAGCGTGCCGATGCGCGCCGCCTGCTTGCGCAGACCCTCTATGCCAAACGCGGCACCATCTACGACCGCAACGGTAACGTGCTAGCGTCGTCGGTCGAATGTCGCAACATCGCCGTGAACCCGCAGCTTGTCGAGGATGTTGACAAGACGGTGTCGGCGCTGGTCAAGGCAACTGGGATCGATAAAAAGACCTGCCGCAAGCTCGTCGAGTCCGATGGCACCTGGGTGTATATCAAGCGCCAGGTGGACGAAGACGATGCTGCGGCGCTGGAGAAGAAGAACCTGCCCGGCGTGCTTTTTGAGCAGGCCATGAAGCGCGTATATCCATACGGCAATCTGGCATCGCAGGTGCTGGGTGTAGTGAATGTAGACAACGACGGCTTGACGGGTCTCGAGAAGCAATACAACAAGCTTCTGACCGGCACGAATGGTACCCTCGTGCGCGAGCGCGCGAGGGACGGCAGCTATATCGCGGGCGGTGCCTATAAAAAGGTGGCTGCGGTCGACGGCGTTGATATCGTGACGACGCTCGACGTCAATATCCAGCGTGCGGCCGAGGATGCCCTGACAGAGGCAGTTGAGAAGACTAAGGCCAAGAACGGCTCGGCGCTGGTCACCGATCCTACGACAGGCGAGATCTTGGCAGCCTGCTCGTATCCGACTTACGACCAGACCGATCTGGAAAACGCCAAGACCGAGGATATGAACTTGCGCCTGGTCACCGACGCCTACGAGCCCGGCTCGGTCTTTAAGACGCTCGTGGCGGGCGCCGGCTTCGACTTGGGCGTCGTGCGATCGAGTACGTCGTTTGAGGTGCCGGCGAGCATCAAGGTGGGTGACGATACCGTCACCGATGCCGACAAGCGCGACTATGCCATGACCATGGATGTGCGCGAGATGATGCGCCGTTCGTCCAACGTGGGCTTTGTCCTGGTGGGGCGCAAGATCGGTGCGGACGACTTTGCCGCCTATGTGGACAAGTGGGGCATAGGTCACAGCTCCGGTGTCGATTTTCCGGGCGAGAGCCTGGGCATCGTCAAGGAGCGTGACCAGTATGACGGCGCCACGCTGGGATCGATGAGCTTTGGACAGGCGCTGTCCGTCTCGCCGATTGAGATCGCACGTGCCGTGGGCGGCATCGCCAACGGCGGCGTGATGATGACCCCGCACTTCTATAAGTCCAGCAAAGGCGACGAGAAGGACTGGGGCGAAGGCGAGCGCGCGATTTCTGAGGACGCCGCATCCCAGGTGACATCGTGCATGCAGACGGTCGTGTCCGAGGGAACGGGCGTTGGCGGCGCGGTTGACGGCTATGACGTGGCGGGTAAGACCGGTACGGCCGAACGAGCCGACGAGAACGGCGGCTACCTCAAGGAGAACTACATGTCGTCCTTTATGGGCTTTGCGCCGGCACAATCGCCCAAGGTGCTGTGCTATATCACGCTCGACGGAACGCCGAGCGGCTCAGATGCCGCTGCGGTGCCGTTCCAGTCCATTATGGCCAACGCGCTCGACGTGCTGGGTATCCCGCACACGAAGTAGGGGGTTACAATCTTTGGGGCGTGGTTTGTTGTCCCATATGAGGGTGTTCACATGCCCTGCACCACGCATGTGCGGCGCTGGGATACAATACGCCGATAGCATTATTAGGTTTACAGGGGAGCTGCAATGATAGAGATCGCCGTCAACAACCTCGCGGCCGCAACAGGGGTCCGAACCGTGACGGGAGAAGCCGATCGGGTATGCCGCGGGTGCGTTATCGACTCGCGCCAGGTCGAGGAAGGGACGATTTTCGTCGCCTTTCCCGGTGAAAACGTCGACGGCAATGATTTTGCTTCCCGTGCCGTCCAGTCGGGTGCCGGCGCCGTCGTGATGACGCGTGAGCCCGAGGCCGAGCTGGTCTCGCTGGCGCAGGACAAGGGGTGCGCCATCCTGCTGACCGATGATCCCGAGGAGTTTCTGCTGCGTTTGGCGCACACGTATCGCCTGGAGCTTGGCTGCCTGGTCGTTGGCATTACCGGTTCCATCGGCAAGACGACGACCAAGGACGTGCTCGCCGCCGTGCTCGCCAAGCGCTATCGTGTCTGGGCCACCAAGGGCAATTTCAATAACCTGATCGGCATGCCGCTCACGGTGCTTTCCGCTCCGGCCGATACCGAGGTCCTGGTGCTCGAGATGGGCATGAACCATTTCCACGAGATTGAGCGCCTGTCCAAGTCCGCCAATCCCAACCTTGCCATCGTGAGCAAGATTGGTACCTCTCACATCGGCATTTTGGGCAGCCGCGAGAACATCGCCCGCGCTAAGGCCGAGATTGTCCAGGGTATGTGCGCCGCCGGCGACTTCTTGCCGCTGCTGGTTTTGGGCGGTGAGGACGACTTTACGCCGTTCATTCGCGATACGTTCGCCCAGCCTGCTGGTATCGACGTTATGCTGGCCGGCGTCTCGGACGACGATGAGGTCCGTGCCCGCGACATTCGTGTTGATGACGAGGGACGTCCGGTCTTTACGCTCGATTTTGGCCAGGGTGAGACGATCGATACCATGCTTGCCATCCCCGGCGTGCAGTCCGTTCCTAATGCCGTTAAGGCCGCCGCGGTTTCCTATCGCCTGGGCGTGACGCCCGAGCAGATCGATGCTGCTTTTAGGGGCCTCACGATCACCGGTCACCGCCAGGAGATCAAGCGCGCCAAGAGCGGTGCCCGCGTCATCGACGATTCCTATAACGCCAGTGCCGAATCCATGGCTGCTGGCCTCGATCTACTGTGCTCGCTTTCGTGCACGGGGTCTCGCATGGCGATCCTGGGCGAGATGGGCGAGATGGGCGATGAGGCTCCTCGCATGCATGAGCTCGTGGGCGCCTATGCCGCCGCCAAGAAGCTCGACATGCTGGCGTGCGTGGGTGGTGAGCTTGCCCAGCTTATGGCCGATGCCGCGCGCATGATGGGCATGGACGAGGACCGCATCCAGGTGTTCTCCGATTATCAGCAGGTGCTCGACCGCATGGGCGGCGCGCTTGAAAAACATGATGTTGTACTGGTCAAGGGTTCCCGCTTTGTTGAGCTCGACCGCTTTGTGGAAGGTGTGTGCTAGCCCATGTTCGGCAATCCCTCGTATCCAACGTATCAGGCTTTTTTGGGGCTTGGTATCGCCGCTGCCATTGCGCTGCTGCTCATGCCGTGGTGGATCAAGCTGCTCAAGGTCGAGGGTATCGGCCAGCAGGTTCGTGCCGACGGCCCCAAGCGTCATTTGGTTAAGCAGGGAACGCCCACCATGGGTGGCGTTGTCATTCTCGTCGCGATTTCGCTGACCTGCCTGCTGATGGGCAAACTCACCACCGAGCTCGTGCTCGTGCTGCTCGCCACGCTGGCGACCGGCGTGCTGGGCCTGATCGACGACCTGACCTCCGTTACGCATGGGCGCTCGCTCGGTCTGACGCCTCATGCCAAGATGATCGGCCTAACCATTATCTGTGTCACCTTTACGGTACTTGCCGTCAACTGGTGCGGCGTCGCCCCCGAGATTCGTTTTCCCGGCGGCCTGACGATTGACCTTGGCGTGCTTTCGACCACCATCTGCGGCCTTTCGTTCCCGTGGCTCTACATTGTCTTTTGCTGGCTGATGATCGCCGGTCTTTCTAATGCCGTGAACCTGACCGATGGCCTTGACGGTCTTGCTGGTGGCACCTCCATGATTGCCATGCTCGCCATGGCTGCGATGGCGTTTTTGCACGGAGACGTGAACCTGTCCATCTTCTGCACCGCGTGTGCCGGTGCCTGCTTGGGCTTTCTGTGGTTCAACTGCTATCCGGCGAGCATCTTTATGGGCGATACCGGCTCGCTTGCCCTGGGCGCCGCGTTTGCCTGCACGTCCATCATGACCAACACCGAGGTCGTCTCCCTCATCATCGGCGGCCTGTTTATCGTTGAGACCCTGTCGGTCATGATTCAGGTTGTCTACTTCCACTTTACGCACAAGCGCGTCTTCCTTATGGCGCCCATCCATCATCATTTCGAAAAGAAGGGCTGGGCCGAGACCAAGGTCGTCATCCGTTTTTGGATTATCGCTGCGGCCTTTGGTGCCGTTGGCCTTGCCCTGTTCTTCCAGTTGGGATAGTGGTCTTTCATGCCTCTTGCTGATGTCTTTAGCCTGCTCGTTTTGGGTCAGGGCAAATCCGGTCTCGATGTCGCCCGCTGGGCGCTGGCACATCCCGAGCGCGTAAGCGCCGTTACCGTGTATGGCGGCGGCACCTCTGAGCCCAATGACGCCACGCGTGCGCTCGAGGCTGCTGGTGCGTCGTTTGTCTATGGGACCGAACAGGTCGAGGGCGCCTATGACGTATGCGTGACGTGCCCGGGCATCTCGGAGTTCTCGGGCTTCTTTAAGGCCGGGCGCGAGCATGCCGCCCAGATTATGGGTGAGCCCGAGTTTGCCTATCGCCTGTCGCCCGATAACTGGATTGCCATTACGGGTACCAACGGCAAGACGACTACCACGTCGCTGACTGATTATCTGCTCAAGGCTGCCGGCGAGGCCAGCGTTGCTGTCGGCAACATCGGCGAGCCGCCGGTCAACGAGATTGACGGCCGAGCCCACAACGAGTGGTTTGTGGCTGAGCTCTCGAGCTATCAGATTGCTACGACAACCGAGCTCCACCCCCGCGTGGCGGTGCTGCTCAACATCACTCCCGACCACTTGGGCTGGCATAAGAGCCATAAGAACTATGCGCTTGCCAAGATCAAACTGTTTGACAATATGGTCGATGACGATCTGGTGGTTGTCGACGTCGAAGACGCCGGCATTCACGAGTTCGATGAGTACATCTACACGCCGGGTCGTCGCATCTGCAAGGTTGCCTTTGACGAGCCTGAGGGCGAGGATGCCGCCTTTGTGCGCGATGGCAAGATGATCGTGCGTCTGAAGGGTGTCGAGACCCCGCTCATCGCTACATCCGAGCTCAAGATCTCGGGCCATCACAATGTTATCAATGCCCTGTGCGCTGCCACGGCTGCCTTGGCAGTCGGTGCCGATGTCGATGGTGTCTGCCGCGGTCTTGCCTCGTTCCAGCCGCTCGAGCACCGCGTGGAGCCGTGTGGCGAGATTGACGGCGTGCGCTACGTCAACGATTCCAAGGCGACCAACACCGATGCGGTCGAGAAAGCACTGACGGCATTTCCCGATGACGACGTGATCTTGCTGCTCGGCGGCCACGATAAGGGCACGCCGCTCACGGACTTCGCGCGCGTCGTTATGGACAACGTGCGCTCGGTCGTCTGCTTTGGCGATGCGCGCGAGCGCTTCACCGCCGCTATGGACGAGGCCGATGTCGATGGCGATGTGGATATCGCCCAGGCGGATGACCTGCGCGACGCCGTGGACGTCGCCCGTTCGCTTTCGAGCCGTGGTGACGTGATCTTACTTTCTCCTGCCTGCTCTTCGTTCGATGAGTTCTCGGGCTATGAGGAGCGCGGCCGCGTGTTTAAGGACTACGTGGCTCAGCTTGCCGCTACAGCGAAATCACAAATGGAATAGGGGTTGCGGTGAGAGAGGAGAGCCCCCGACAAGGTATGAGGAGGCCCGACTCGGACCGTGCTTCCTCACGTCGCACCACACCGCGTTCCAGCCGCGGCGGGCAGTCGTTTAGCGAACGCTATATTGCCGGCGTTCCCGCCCGTATCATGCGCCCCCGTTTGATATTCATGGCCTGCTTGTTTACCTTGGTATGCTTTGGCCTGCTGATGGTGTACTCGGCGTCTTCGGTCGAGGCGCTGCACGAGAATGGCTCGGCGACGTTTTTTCTGGGTCGACAGGCCGCGTTTGCCGTGGTCGGTGTTCTGGCGCTGATTGCCATCGTGCGCGTTTTGCCGGACAGCTGGTTTGGGGAGGATGTGCTCAGGATCTTCCTTATCGGCATGATAGGGCTACTGCTTCTGGTGTTCTTGGTGGGCAGCGGCAGCCGCGGCGCCACGCGCTGGCTCAACATCGCCGGCATTCAGTTCCAGCCTTCCGAGTTTTTAAAGCCATTTGCCATTGCGTATTCGGCCATCATGCTTGATCGCTTCTTTTCGCCCGGTGGCAACGTCAACGAATTCCTTCGCAAGATGGGCATCTACCTGGGCATTTCGCTCTTTCTGATTTTTATCCAGCCCGATTTCGGTACTGTCCTGATCATCCTGTTGACCCTCATGTGCATGGCGTTGTTTGCGGGTCTCGACCCCAGATTTATCATCGGCGTGCTAATCTTCGGCATTCTCGTGATCGTGATTGCGCTTGTTGCAGAGCCGTACCGTATGGTGCGTATTCAGGTTGCCTTGAACCCTTGGGCCGACGAGTATGGTGACGGCTATCAGGCCACGCTTGCCATCATGGCCTTTGCCTCGGGCGGTCTGTTCGGCCGTGGCATCGGCAACTCAACCATGAAGTACTCGTATCTGCCCGAGGCGCACAACGACTACATCCTGGCCATCATTGGAGAGGAAGTCGGTTTTGTCGGAACCGTGCTGTTCTTCTTGGTGTTTGCGATGCTGATCTACTCGGCATTTCGCATTGCCGAGCAGGCGACCGATCGTCGGGGTGCGCTCATGGCGTCTGGCTCCGCGGTCATTCTCGCGGTGCAGTTTTTGATTAACGCGCTGGGCATCCTCAACGTGTTTCCCATGACGGGCAAACCGTTGCCGTTTATTAGCTACGGCGGTTCGTCGATTATTGTGTCGCTCATGCTTGCCGGGTTGATCCTGCGCGTTTCATACGAGAGCGCCCGCCGCGATGAGTATGACCGCCGCCGTGAGAGCTTTGCCGTTATGGATGAGAGTACCGCCGGCGTGCCCCACGTGCGCGGCGAGCGATCTTCGCGTAACGGTTTTACCGTCCTGGATGGCTCTGCGACCGACCCCGCAGCCCGCCCGCGTCAGCGAACGGCGCCGCAAGGTCGTCCTCAGCGCCCCACTCCTCGCAATGCGGGCGGCGGATATAATCGAATCGATTTGAACTCGGACCCGTCGGCGCGTCTGCGTACCGACGGCCAGGGACCGCGTGTACGAAGGGACTACCATGACCGATAAAATGACCGTTGCTATTGCAGCCGGCGGCACGGCAGGGCACATCAACCCCGCGCTCGCCTTGGCCGAAGAGCTGCGTGACCGTGGCCACCACGTTGTGTTCGTGGGCCAGTCGCGCAAGCTCGAGGGTCGTCTGGTCCCCGAGGCTGGGTTTGATTTTGTGCCCATTACGGTCACGGGCTTCGACCGCTCCCGTCCTTGGACGGCGCTGACCTCGCTGTGGCGTGTCAACAAAGCCAAGCGTGCGCTCGCCAGTCATTTCTCAAAGGTCGGCAAGCCCGATGCCGCCATTGGTTTTGGTGCCTATGTCGAGGTTCCGCTGCTGGGGTGGTGCAAGGGCGCGGGCGTTCCGTATCTGCTACATGAGCAGAACTCTGTTCCGGGCCTGGCCAATAAGATGATGAACTCCCACGCCGCCCGCGTGTGCATCTCGGTGCCGGCAGCGCGCTCGGTCTTTGAGCGCGAAGGTGACCCTGACCACGTGCTCATGACCGGTAACCCCGTACGTCGCTCGGTGATCGAGGGCAATCGCGCTCGCGGCCGCAAGGCACTTGGTGTTCCCGAGGACGCTACGCTGCTGCTCGTCTTTGGCGGTTCACTTGGCGCCCAGCACCTCAACGAGCGCGTGGTTTCGCTCAAAAACGTGCTGCTTTCGCGCAAGAACCTCTATGTGTTGCATTCGACGGGTGCCGACGGCTTTGAGGAGACCGAGCGCGCTTTGGCGCTGACGCCCGAGGAGGCGAAGCGTTACCGCGTCCAGCCTTACATCGACAACATGGGCGATATGCTGGCTGCTGCCGATTTGGTGCTCTCGCGTTCGGGCGCATCGAGCGTGGCCGAGATCGCTGCGCTCGCCGTGCCTTCGGTGCTCGTGCCGTACCCGCATGCGACGGCCGACCACCAAACCACCAATGCCCGTTATCTGGTCGACGCCGGGGCCGGCGTGCTCTGCGCCGATGCCGATATCGACGGTTCTGCCTTTGCCGATGAGCTGCTGCACCTGGTCGATGACGCGGCGGCACGCGACGCCATGCGTCAGGCGGCGCGTGGTCTGGCTCAGGATAGGGCCGCCGCTCTTCTGGCGGATGCGGTAGAGGGTTTGCGTTAGTTAGACGGGATATCGTCGGTCGTCCTCGCGCTGATGCGGTAGGTGCGGTACAGTTAACGGGTTACAGGCAGTGTTTACGCAAGGAGTACACGAGCACATGGCTGATTCCCAGACCGCAACCTCCGCGCCCGAGTTTAAGAGCGCCCACTTTATCGGTATCGGCGGCGCCGGCATGAGCGGCATCGCCCTCGTTCTGCACGAGCGCGGTTATGCCGTTACCGGCTCCGACCTTAAGACGTCACGTTATATCCGCCAGCTTACCCGCGCTGGTGTGAAGGTGCATGTGGGCCATGAGGCCGCCACGATCGACGACGTCAAGCCCGACGTGGTTGTTGTCTCCACCGCTATTCCGGAGTCCAACCCTGAACTCGTGCGCGCTCGCGAGCTTGGTATTCCCGTGTGGCCCCGTGCCAAGATGCTCTCTGCTTTGGGCCACGGCTACACCACCGTCGCTGTTGCCGGCACGCATGGCAAGACCACCACGTCTTCGATGTGCGCCACCATGCTCGACCGCATGGGTCTGGATCCGAGCTTCCTGATCGGTGGCATCGTCGAGGGCTATGACACGAACGGCAAGAACGGCTCGGGCGACTACTTTGTCGCCGAGGCCGACGAGTCCGACAGCTCCTTCCTGTTCCTGAACCCCAACGTGGTCATTGTGACCAACGTCGAGGCCGACCACCTCGATCACTACTCGGGTATCGAGGAGATCGAGGCAACTTTCGCCAAATTCATGAGCCTGGTGGGCGAGGACGGCACCGTCATCGTCTGCGGTGAGGACCCGCATCTGGTCGAGCTCGCCAAGTCGACGGGCCGTCACGTGCTTTCCTACGGCTTTGCCGAGAGCAACGACATCGTCTGCGTGCACCCGGATGTCAAGGGCATCCAGAGTGACTTTATCGTTCGCTTTGAGGATGGCACTGAGCATGCCGTGGAGATCAAGAGCAATCCCGGTCGCCACAACATGCTCAACGCCACGGCGGTGCTCACCGTCGCCCATGTCCTGGGCCTTGACATCGACGCCGCCGCCAAGGCGCTCTCGAGCTTTGAGGGCGTCCGCCGTCGCTTTACCCACGTGGGCGATATCGATGGCATCACCGTGGTTGATGATTACGGCCATCACCCCACCGAGATCAAGGCGACGCTTGCTGCCGCTTCGTCGCTGGGCTACAAGCACGTCGACGTCGTGTTCCAGCCGCACCGCTATTCGCGCCTGCAGGCCCTGTGCGACGACTTTGCCGATGCATTTGCCAATGCCGATAAACTGCTGCTGATTGATGTGTTCTCGGCTGGCGAGATGCCCATTCCGGGTGTCACCTCTAAGATGCTCGCCGATACCGTGCGCGCCAAGCATCCTGGCAAGGAGGTCGTGTACTGCTCCAGCCGTCTTGAGCTCAATCAGGAGCTCGAGCAGATGGTGGGCGAGGGCGACTTGCTGCTCACTATGGGTGCCGGTGACGTTACGACCGTCGGCCCCGAGTTTATCGAGTATTTGACTGCCAAGAAAGACGCTTAAGTCTAATGGGTCTGTTTAACGCCGTCATGGCGCTCTCGGGCACGATCGACACGGATGTGATCGAGGACGAGCGCCTTGCGCGTCATACGAGCTATCGTATCGGCGGCAAGGCTGACCTCTTTGTGACGTGCCATAGCTATCATGCCCTCCGCCGCGCCGTGGCGGTGCTCGATCGCGAGCAGGTGCCGTGGGTCATCATCGGCAAGGGCTCCAATCTGCTGGTTGCCGATGGCGGTTATCGCGGTGCCGTCATTTCGCTCGGACGTGAGTTTCAGCGCACGGTTGTTGCCGATGACGGTTGTACGCTGACGGTCGGTGCGGGCGTGATGTTTGCGCGCCTGGTCAACGATGCCCTGTCGCGTAGCCTCTCGGGCCTTGAGTTTGCCGTTGGCATCCCTGGTTCGGTTGGCGGTGCGATATCTATGAATGCAGGCACACGGACCGAGTGGATTGGCTCGCTGGTTGAGGATGTCGTAACGTTTGACCCGGCATCCGGTATCAAGCATTATGCGGGGTCCGAGATCACTTGGGGCTACCGAGAATGTAGCCTTCCCCGCAATGAGATCATCCTCGAGTGCGTGCTTAAGCTTAAACCGGCGCCCAAGGTCGACATTCGCGAGCGCATGGAGCGGTACCTGACGAGGCGCAAACGTACGCAGCCCATGGGTCGCGCATCCTGCGGGTCGGTCTTTCGCAACCCGCCCGATGCGAGTGTGGGCAAGCTTATCGAGGATTGTGGATTAAAGGGTTTTTCGATTGGCGGTGCGGAAGTTTCGCCCGTTCACGCTAATTTTATCGTTAATAACGGAACTGCCTCGGCCGATGACGTTGCCGCGGTTATCAGACATGTGCACGGAAAGGTGAGGGAGGCGTATGGCATCGAGCTCAGACCGGAAGTTAAATTCCTCGGCTTCTAGAGCATCGAAACCCACCTTCCGCCGCGCCGGAGGGCGTTCCGGCGCGCCTGCCAAACCTCAACGCAATACCATCGCGCACTCTAAGTCTGTCGGGCATGCTCGACAGACCAGTCGTCCGGTTGTCGGCTCGCAGCTCGGCAATCGTCCGGCCGCAAAAAAGTCCTCGCGTCCCTCGTTGACGTCAAAGCCTGTTATGGGCGCCAAGCCTGCCCGTCCTATGGCAACTCCTAAGCCCTCGACGGGAGCTAAAGCGGCGCGTCCGGGTCGCACACTGGGCGCATCGAAACCGCGCTTGCTGACATCGGTGCCGGCTACCGCCAAGAAGCCTTCGGGTAAAAAAGGCGTCAACCCGTTGTCTTCACTTAGGGCGATGGCAAATAAAACATCAGACGCCGCTTCTGTCGTTACAGGCAAAGGCAAAATCGTGGGCGGCGTTTTGGCCGTCTTTGCCGTGCTCGTCGTCGTTGCCATCGTGGTGATTAACTCTGGATTGTTTACCGCCACTGATATTCAGATTCAAGGCAGCGAGCATGTGACGAAGCACGATGCTATCCAGCTGATCGATTTGCCCGAGGGAACGTCGCTTATTAACGTCGATCCCGACCAGATTACCGAGGACCTCAAGCAGAACCCGTGGATCTCGGGCGTGGATGTCCAGCGTCAGTTCCCGCATACGCTCATCATTACGCCTATGGAGCGCAAGGTCATCGCAATTGCCTATATCAGCTCCGATGACCTTGCCTGGGCCATCGGGGATGATGACACCTGGATCGCCCCGCTGTCGACGTCGGTCGAAGTGGATGACCAGGGCAACGTCATCACGACGGGGCAGGGCTCAAATACCCTGACCGGCATTGATGCCGCGCTGGCGCTCGCTAAGCACTATGGCGCGGTGTTGTTGACTGATGTCTCGGCGGATGTCGCTCCGGTTTCCGGCCAGGCGGTGAGCTCCAAGGCCGTTAAGGCTGGCTTGGATTATGTGCGTGGTTTTTCGAGCGAGTTCTTGGGACAAGTCAAGGATATTTCCACGCCTTCGGTCGAAGCCATCTCGGCAAACCTCAATAACGGCATTGAGGTGTCGCTGGGCGATTCGAACGATATCGTCAAGAAGGAGCGCGTAGTCACCAAGCTGCTTTCGCAGGTAGAGGGCGTAACGTATATCAATGTGCGCTCTCCGGGTAACTATACATTTAGGAACGCTCCGACCTCGTAGCGCAGGTTGATGCTTTGTTGAGGGGCCATACCACGCCGTTTATCTGGTTTGTTTGGTTTTCACGGTCAATTATTTGACTGATACGTTCATAATGTGCAAACATAATACGGTTTACCTTTGCATTTACTTTCAACCTGAAGGTTAATGTGCGCAGGGGTCGACCCATGCTATGGCTATAACCTTTGTTCGGAGGACCGACATGCACGAGACAGAGATCAACAACTACCTTGCCGTCATTAAGGTGGTCGGCGTCGGCGGCGGCGGTACCAACGCGGTCAATCGAATGATCGAAGAGGGCATCCGCGGCGTCGAGTTTGTTGCCATCAACACCGATGCTCAGGCACTCGCGATCTCTGATGCCGATATCAAGGTGCACATCGGCACCGACCTTACCCGCGGCCTGGGCGCCGGCGCCAACCCCGAGGTTGGCCGCAAGGCTGCCGATGAGTCCCGCGACGACATTGCCGAGGCGCTCGCTGGCGCCGACATGGTGTTCATCACCTGCGGCGAGGGCGGTGGCACCGGTACCGGCGCTGCTCCCATCGTTGCCGATATCGCGATGAACGAGGTCGGTGCGCTGACCGTCGCCGTCGTGACCAAGCCCTTCACCTTCGAGGGCCGCAAGCGCAAGAAGAGCGCCGAGGAGGGCATTAAGACCCTCTCCGATTGCGTCGACACCATGATCGTCATCCCTAACGATAAGCTGCTCGACATCGCCGAGAAGAAGACCACCATGCTCGAGGCCTTCGCGATTGCCGATGGTGTCCTTTCCCAGGGCACCCAGGGCATCACCGACCTCATCACCGTCCCCGGTATCATCAACCTGGACTTCGCCGATGTTAAGACCATCATGAAGCAGGCCGGTACCGCCATGATGGGTATCGGTACCTCTTCTGGGGATACCCGTGCCGTCGATGCTGCCCAGCAGGCCATCTCCAGCCCGCTGCTCGAGAGCTCCATCGATGGTGCCACGCGCGTGCTGCTCTCCATCGCCGGTTCCAAGGACCTGGGCATCCAAGAGATTAGCGACGCCGCCGACGTTGTCGCCAATGCCGTCGATCCCGAGGCCAACATCATCTTCGGTACCGTTGTCGACGAGTCCCTGGGCGACCAGGTGCGTATCACCGTCATCGCTACGGGCTTCTCCGACTCCAACGTCAACCGCCAGGACGAGCTCTTTGCTGCTCAGCAGTCTCAGAGCAAGGCCGCTGCCTCCGCTGAGCCGCAACGCACCGCTCCGGCCACCAGTCCGGCTCAGGCCGCTCCGACCCGCAACGTTGGTGGCACCGAGCTTCCTAACTTCGGCAACGATCAGTTCGAGCTTCCCGACTTCCTGAAGCGCGGTAGCTTCTAAGTCATTCTTTGCATTGTTGTGCACAGGGGCGTGTCCGTATGGACGCGCCCTTTTTATTTCGACTTTGTAAACTAGAACCTCCAATCTCCTTACGTTCCCTTTACGATTGCCTCCAGTGCAGCAGGTATCCTTTAAAGAAGTATGACAGCCGTATAAACGCGGGCTGTAGCGGCGACGCCGCGTACTTGTGTTATTAGGAGGCTTTAGTATGTCAGCACGTGCGGACAACGTTTCGCGTGTCGACCATGATGGAGTTACGTTGGTGGAAGGCGCGACATCCGATGTTCGCTTTGCCTTCACCGAGCGTGCCGGTGGCGTTTCCGAAGATGCGTACTCCTCACTCAACTTGGGCTCGCATGTTGGCGATGACCCCTTTGCTGTTCAAGAAAATCGTCGTCGCGCGCTCGAGGCTATGGGTGCCGCCGAGTGCGAGCACAACCTGCTCGTTCCCAATCAGGTCCATGGTGACCATATCGTTGCGGTGACCTCGAACGGCGCCGATGACCTTGAGGACGTCCGCGAGCAGATTGCCGAGGGCTGCGATGCCATCGTCTGTACGGCGCATAACGTGCCCGTGCTGCTCTGCTTTGCCGACTGCGTTCCCGTGGTGCTGGTGGCCCCTGGCGGATTTGCCGTGGTGCACTCCGGTTGGAAGGGCACGATTGCACGTATTTCCGCCAAGGCGTGCCAGGCGCTTTGCGATGCTGCCGGCTGCGATGCGAGCGACGTTTCCGCCTATATCGGCCCCCATATCTTGGGTGACGAATATGAGGTATCCCAGGAACTCATGGATCGCTTTGCCGCCGAGTTCTCGTGCATCGATGCGAGCACCTCTCGCATGCTCAATCTTTCCGCTGCCATTTGCGAGGCGCTGGTAGATGTCGGTGTCGACGCGGATAATATCGTGGATACCCAGCTTTCGACTGTGCGTCAGAACGACCGCTTTTATTCCTACCGTAACGAGAACGGCACCTGTGGGCGCCATGCTGCGATCGGCGTGATGCTATGAGAAAGATCGTATCGGTCCTGAGCGCCGCTGTGCTTACGCTTACGCTGTGCGCCTGTTCTTCGGGATCTTCTACCTCTTCCATTACCGTGGCCGGCTCCACGACCTGCCTTCCTATCGCCGAAATTGCGGCAGAGGGCTTTAAGGAGGAGACCGGCATCGACGTGCTCGTTTCCGGTTTGGGCTCTTCCGCTGGCATCGAAGCCGTCAGCGCCGGCACGGCCGATATCGCCAGCTCCTCCCGTGGACTCAATGCCGACGAACAGGATCTGGGCCTGACTCCCATCGTCATTGCCCACGACGGTATCGCGGTCATCGTGAACGAAGACAACCCCGTCGATAACCTCTCGACCGAGCAGCTCCGCGATATCTATGCCGGCAAGATCACCAACTGGAAAGAAGTCGGTGGCGAGGACCTGAGGATTCAGGTTATCAACCGAGATGAGGCGTCTGGCACGCGTGAAGCCTTCCGCACCATCGTGATGGACGGCACCCCGTTCGATCGCCGCTCCGCCGTTCTTTCGGGCACGGGCCAGGTGCGCGACGTGGTATCTCGTTCGCGCGGGGCTATCGGCTACATTTCGCTGGGCTTCGTCGATAGCCTCAACGCCAAGACCTCGGTCAAGGCCGTCTCGGTCAATCATGTTGAGGCGTCCGAGAAGACGGTTGCGAGTGGCGGCTATCCCATCTCGCGCGACCTTTACTTCTTTGTGAAGGGTGCGCCTTCGCAGCAGGCGCAGGATTACATCGACTACGTGACGTCCGAAAAGATGGACAAGCAGATTCGCGAGGCGGGCTTTATTCCCGTCACCAACGACGAGAAGGGGAGTGAGTAGCATGGAAGCACAGGAAAACTCCCAGACTGAGCAGAATGCTCAGGCGCCCAAGAAGCGCGAGCTGGCGCTCGTATCGCGCAGCACCTATATCAAGGAGAAGGCGCTGCAGTGGATTTTCTTTGCCTGCGCGTTCTTGGCGGTTGTTACCGTCATCCTGATTTTTGTCTTTACCACGTACTCGGCGCTGCCCGTCTTTACTGACATCGGTCTGGCGGACTTCTTTAGCTTTACGTGGGCGCCCTCTGAGGGCCACTACGGCATCGTGTCGCTGCTTGCCGGCTCGGGTCTGGTGACCGTCGGTGCGCTCGCCATGGGTGTGCCCCTAGGCGTGGGCACGGCCGTGTATCTGGTCGAGATCGCCAGCAAGCGCGTGCGCAAGCTCATCAGCCCTGCCGTTGACCTGTTGGCCGGCATCCCTTCTATCATCTATGGCTTCTTTGGCATGATCATCATCCGTCCGTTTATCGCGCAACTGACCGGTGGTCTTGGTTTTGGTGCGCTGACGGCGTGGTTCGTGCTTGCCATCATGATCGTCCCTACCATCACCACGCTCACCATCGATGCCCTCAATTCCATTCCCATGGGTATTCGCGAGGCATCGTATGCCATGGGTGCTACTAAGTGGCAGACCATCTATAAGGTCGTGCTACCTGCCGCCAAGCTGGGTATCGTGGATGCCATCGTGCTGGGTATGGGCCGTGCCATCGGCGAGACCATGGCCGTGCTCATGGTCGTGGGTAACGCCCCGGTTATTCCCGACAGCATTGCGAGCCCCATCTCGACGCTCACGAGCCAGATCGCGCTCGACATGAGCTATTCCTCGGGTCTGCACCGCTCGGCGCTGTTCGGCATGGGCGTGGTCCTGTTTATCATCTCCGCCACGCTGGTGGGCGTCGTCCGTCTGATTTCCAAGAAGAAGAGGGGGTAGGCTATGTCCGATTCCGTTGACACGACGGTCGATACGACCTCGTCGCGCGAGCGCATCAAGCGTGCCCTTTCCCATGGCAAGAAGGGCCGCATCAACAAGGACCTGTCCAACAAGATCATGCTTGGCGTGTTCCGTGCCGCGGCATACATCACCACGCTGGTGCTTGTCGCTATCATTGCCTATGTGGTCATTAACGGCCTGCCGCATATCTCGCTCGACTTTATCTTCGGTTGGCCCCAGGGCGTCAACGCCGAGGGCGGAATTTGGCCCACGATCGTCTCGACCGTCTATGTGACGGCGCTCGCCATGCTTATCTGCACGCCGATTGCTGTGCTGGCAGCCGTCTATCTGGCCGAGTACGCCAAGCAGGGCAAGGTCGTCGAGCTCATTCGCTACGCTGCTGACGCTTTGGCCTCGGTGCCCTCCATCGTTATGGGCCTGTTTGGCTACGCCTTGTTTGTCGAGGCCATGGGCCTGGGCCTTTCGATGGTCTCGGCCGCTCTGGCGCTCGCGCTCTTGATGCTTCCCATTGTCATGCGCACCACCGAAGAGGCCATTCGCGCCGTCCCGCGCTATATCCGTTGGGGCGCGTACGGCCTGGGCGCCACCAAGTGGCAGGTTGTCTCCAAGATTGTGCTTCCTTCTGCCTTTGGCCGTATTGCCACGGGCATCGTCCTCGCCATCGGCCGCGCCATTGGCGAGACCGCGGTGGTGCTCTACACCATGGGCCAAGCCATCAATCTGCCTATTTCGCCGCTCGATTCCGGCCGCCCCATGACGGTTCACCTGTACCTGCTTGCCAACGACGGCATCAACATGAACGCAGCCTACGGCACCGCGCTCTTGCTGATGGTGATCATTCTGGCCTTCAACCTGTTTGCGCGCTTCCTGTCGCGCAAGCGTCGCTAGTTAAGGAGTCCCATGTCCGTTTATCAGTCCGCTCCCACGCTGGAGCAAGCGGCCATTACGGCCAAGGATTTCAACTTTTGGTACGGTGACTTTCATGCGCTGACGGGGCTTGACCTCAACATCGCCAAAAACGCCATCACCGCCTTCATTGGCCCTTCGGGCTGCGGCAAGTCGACGTTTTTGCGCTGCATCAACCGCATGAATGATCTGATCGAGGGTACGCGCGTCGAGGGCACCATGACGCTCGACGGCAATGATATCTATGCCGAGGGCGTCGACCCGGTCGACCTCCGTCGTCGCGTGGGCATGATCTTTCAGCAGCCCAACCCGTTTCCCAAATCCATCTACGAGAATGTCGCCTTTGGCCCTCGTCTACAGGGTGTGACTAGCAAAAGCGACCTCGATGACATCGTGGAAGAATCGCTCAAGCGCGCCAACCTCTGGAAAGAGGTATCCAATCAGCTCAACAAGGATGGTTTGGCGCTCTCGGGCGGTCAGCAGCAGCGTCTGTGCATCGCGCGCGTGCTTGCGGTGCAACCCGATGTTCTCCTGATGGACGAGCCCTGCTCCGCCATCGACCCCACGTCCGTCTCTAAGGTCGAGGATCTGATGGCCGAGCTGGCGCCCGAGATGACGATCATCATCGTCACGCATTCAATGCAGCAGGCAGCTCGTATCAGCGACTACACCGCATTCTTCTTGCAGGAAGTTGCCGGCGAGCCCGCCACGCTCATCGAGTATGGTCAAACCGACGCGATCTTCACCAGCCCGGTGGACTCGCGGACGGAAGACTATATCACCGGCCGCTTTGGCTGATCGGTGCGACTAGTCCCAAGCCGATCGGACCTAGTCCGGTGCGTATTCACTGTGCGGGCGGCATGACCGCACCCAACTGATTGGAGTGAACCATGCGCAAACTGTTTTCCCGTCAGCTCGTCGAGGCCCGTCACGAGATGCTGAGCATCTATGAGGCCGTCGATCTGGCCCTCCACGATGCCGTGAAGGCCTATGTGACCGACGACCGCAAGCTCGCCACCAAGACCAAGAAGCGCACGCTTTCGATTGACGCGCGCTGCGCCAACCTGGAGGCCGTCTGCTACAACCTGATCGCCACGCAGTCACCGGTCGCCTCCGACTTCCGCCTGCTTCAGACGATCATCTACGTCGACTTTAACCTGCAGCGCATGACCGATAAGGTCCGTCAGATCTGCCGTGCCACGCGTCATATGATCAAGGCCGACATCTCGCTGCCCAAGGAGCTTGTCGGCACGGTTGAGGCCGAGGCTGAGGCCGTCTACCAGGTGCTAGGCTCGTCGCTTTCTGCGCTCGTCACCAACGACATGTCCATCATTTGCAACCTGGCCGTCGAGGACGAGCCGGTGCACGCCGCCTACGAGAAGTTCTTCCGCACCTTTAATCGTATGGATACGGGCGATTTTATGGACGATGACAGCAACTATGACGACCTGCGCCGCGCCATCATGGTTTCGCGCTACCTCGATCGCATCGCCTCGATTTCCATCGATGCCGCCTGCCGTCTGACCTTCCTGTTGACCGGACAGCGTATGACTGCCGGTGATATCGCCCGTACGGATGAGGATGAGCTCGAGAGCATGCGCGTGCCTTCGGGCGAGGGCGTCATCATGAGGCCCGCCGTCGACGCGCACTACGTTGCCAAGGTGCCCGCTAACGAGGTCAGCGAGGGTCTTCGCTACCTGCTCGATCATCTTGAGGACGAGGACGATGGCGAGGACGACGAGGAGTAAGTAACCCCGTTCGTCGAAAGATTGTAAATACCTAAGTGAGCGCGGCCTTGCACATGCGGGGCCGCGCTCTTGCGTTAGCATGGGACTACTTGTTTGGCTGTCAGTGGAGGCGATTGGCAATGGATAATTATTTGAACTTGATGCGCGCTCGCCGCGAGCAGATTCTGGAACGTTTTTATGCGGCGCTCGATAGCGCGGGCCGTCCCCACGACGCCGCGCGCCTCATTGCCGTGTCCAAGACCGTTGGTGTCGATGAGACCGTTGCCGCCATCCAGGCGGGGTATCGCCATTTTGCCGAGAACCGCCCGCAGGAGCTGGTTCGCAAGCTCACGGGTCTGGCGGAGCATCCGGAGCTGCCCGAGGTGCGCTTCGATATGATCGGCAACCTGCAGACCAATAAGATCAATGCGGTGCTGGGCTCAGCCGAGCTGATTCACTCGGTGGGTTCGCTGCATCTGGCGCAGGCGATCTCGAGCCGTGCTGTCCGCAAGATTGAGGCAGGCGAGCTCGCCGGCCCCCAGCGTGTGCTCATTGAGGTCAATGTGAGTGGTGAGGAGTCGAAGGGAGGCTTTTCGCCCGATGAGATTCGCGCCGCCGCGGGTGAGCTTGCGGAACTTGAGGGAATTTGCGTACAGGGGCTTATGACTATGGCGCCTCGGGGGAATAAGGATGTGGCACGCCGCATCTTTGCGGGGCTTCGTGAGCTGAGGGATGAGCTGGAGGCGGCGCATCCCGATTTGAACCTGCCTGAGCTTTCCTGCGGCATGAGCGAAGACTTTGAGCCTGCCCTTGAGGAGGGCTCTACACTCGTTCGCCTGGGCAGGGTAGTATTTAGCCCGGAGTTTGCAGTAAAATAAGGCTCTGAAGTGCGCACTGATTATCGGGGCGCCTGCACTAAACCGCGAGAGGACACAACCATGGGCTTCCTTGACGAGATTAAAAATAAGATGCACCTGGGCGGCCAGCAGGGTTACGACCAGGGTTATGGCCAGGACGACGACTACGGCTACGATGATGGCTATGACGATGGCTATCAGGGCAACGGCTACAGCGGTGCTTCGGGCGAGGGCTTCTACACCCAAGACGAGCCGAGCAACGGCCTGCTTGGTCAGACGCGCCGTGGTGAAGCTGAGTCGGTTGCCGTGTATACACGCTCCGGGCAGCTGGTCGGCGATGACTCCCGCCATGCCACGACGTATAACCCGCCTTCGCGCTCGCAGGACAGTGTTGCGAGCGGTTATCGTCCTGGTGCCTATGACACGCCATCGAGCTACGCCGAGAACACCCGCGCCCGTGCCGCCGCTGCGCCCGCGCCTGCACCGAGCGATGCCTCGGCCTATGCGAGCAATATCATCAACGCCACGCCGCAGCTGCCGGCCTATGTCCTGCGCCCCGAGAGCTATGACGACGTGGAGACCGTGGTTCGCCGCGTTCGCACCAAGCAGCCTGTCGCACTGATTTTTGTGGGCGTACGCACCGAAGTTGCCAAGCGCGTCTTGGACTTCTCTTACGGCTTTGCCTGCGGTCTGGGCGCCACGGTCAAGGAGGTGGGCGACCGCGTGTTCATGGTGTTGCCCGCCGGCTGCGAGGTCAAAGATTCGGACCTCAAGAAGCTTCGTGCCGACGGCTACCTTAAGTAAAGACAAGACGAGGAGATTCCCATCAACATCTACACTATCGTCCAGCTGGTCAACACGCTGTTCAACTTCTATTCCACGCTCATTGTCGTCTACTGCTTTATGACGTGGATTCCCATGAAGCAGGGTGGTTTGCTTCAGGATATTGCCGCGGTGCTCGATAGCGTGTGCGGTCCGTGGCTCAACCTGTTCCGTCGTTTCATCCCGCCAATGGGCGGTATCGATTTTTCGCCGGTCGTTGCGATTATTGCGTTGCAGTTGGTGCAGAGGCTGGTTCTGCAGCTTCTTATAGGTATACTCGTGTAGAACTGACTTAGTAACTTACGTCGGGCGTGTAGCGCCGAGGCGATGAAAAAGGAGACTTGTTATGGCTATTACCCCTGCAGACATCCAGGCTCAGACTTTCTCTGAGGCCAAGCGTGGCTACGATCCTGCCGAGGTCGACGTCTTCTTGGAGACGCTGTCCTCTGAGGTTGACGCTATGCTCGCTAAGATCGTCGACCTTAAGGGTCGTCTGACTGCTACCGAGCAGCAGCTTGCCGATGCGCAGGCTCAGCTTGCCCAGGCTCAGGATGCCCCCGCTCAGGCCGTTCCTGCCGCCCCCGTGGCTGCTCCCGCCCCTGACTTCTCCGCTCAGGAGCGCCAGATTTCCGCTGCCCTGATCGCTGCCCAGCAGACCGCTGAGACCATCGTTAACGATGCCAATGAGAACGCTGAGCGTATCCGCAACGAGGCTGACGCCAAGGCACGCGAGGTTATCCGCCAGGCTCTGACCGAGAAGCAGGCCGAGCTCGAGGAGATCGATCGTCTCAAGGCTTCCCGTGAGGAGTTCAAGGCCGAGTACCTCAAGCTCATCCAGCACTTCATGGACGATGCCCAAAACTCCTTCCCGGCCGACCTCATGGCCTCCACGCCGGTCGGTTCCGCCGCTTCTCCTGCGGTGACTGTTCCCGCCGAGCCGCTGCCCGTCGCTGACCCGGTTGTCCCCGTGGCCGATCCCTTCGCCCCGATCGACAACTTCGCTGCCGACGACCTGGACTAACATTCGGCCTACAATTTAGTGCCTAGAAAGGACCCGCAGCTTGCGGGTCCTTTTTTATGACTGTACCGGGGCGCGCAACATAAAAAACCGAGCCCTGCACATAGTGGCGCAGAACTCGGCGAACCGGTGAGCGGTCAAGGATAGGTTTTAGGGCATGTCCCAAAATCTACTTGAGGAGGAAGTCGGAGAGGGGAATGGTACGGGCCTCGCGATGCTCGGGATCGGCGATGTGGTCGGCAGGATATCCGCAGACGAGCATGTGATAGGGATAGACGCCCTCGGGCAGGTTGAACTGCTCCTGTGCCACCTCGGGCTTAAAATGGCATACCCAGCACGTTCCCAGGCCCTGCTCGGTGGCCTCCATCATCATCTGATCGCACACGATGGACGTATCGATTTCACTGGAATTCATCTGGTCATACGGGCGCACCCAAGCATCATCGGTAACGCTGCAAATAAGGAAGACAAGCGGAGCCCCAAAGATAGACCCATCACGAGCAAACCGAGGCTGACAAGCAGCAGCCTTCTCCAGAAGCTCAGGCGTATCCAACACCATCACACGGGTTGGATGATTATTACAAGCAGAAGGAGCAATACGCCCAGCCTCAACAATGGCATCCACTACAGCCTGCTCCACAGCCCGATCTTCAAACTCACGACAAGAATACCGACCCCGAGCCAGATCCAAATACCCCATAACCAAACCCTCCAAAGTCAGCGAATCAATCCAAAGTAAAACAAAGGGTACCCAAAGCACCATCCAGCCAAACGTTTAAGGCGGTCCCAAAGTTCCCAATCGGGCTCAAAGGTCCTGCCAACAAAAGCCTCATTGCTTTCAAAGTATCAGCCAAAGTTCCCAATGGTGGTACGTAAGGCGAAGGGCCGGCCACGGTTTGCTTTCGAACGACTCTGCAAAGCAGCCGGAGTGAGAAAGCAAACCGTGGCCGACCCTTCGCCGCCGGGACACGTACCCCCAATTAACTGTTCTTCATGACAATCGAATCCACAACATCGGCCACATTCTCGCAGCAGTCGGCGCAGTACTCCAGGAAGGCGTAGACGTCACGCCAAGCGATGACCTCGAGCGGATCCTTGCCGTTAACGTGCAAGTTGCGCATGGCGTTGATGTAGAGCTCGTCGGCCTCGGACTCGATGGTGTTGATCTGGATGACAAGCTCGCGCAGCGTTTTGGACTTGCGGTAGTTGGGAAGCTCGACCATCAGGTCTTTCATGGCGCGGCAGGCGTCAGTCACCTTGTGGGCGATGACGATGGCGTCGGGATGGATGCTCTGAATGTTGGTGAAGTAGACGCGCTGCACGACGCCCTCAATACGGTCGAGCACGGTGTCGAGCGCGCAGCTCATCAGATCCAGATCCTCGCGCTCGAGCGGGGTGATAAAGGCGGTGAGCAGGGCGTCTTCGAGCTCGTGGTGCTTCTTGTCTGCCGCATGCTCAATCGCATGCATCTTATTGAGCATGTCGTGAATCTGCGCGGGATCGAAGTTCTCAAAAATCTGGGTAAGCAGCTCGGCGGCCTGGACAGCAAGGTCGGCGCAGGCGACATAGTTGTCAAAGTAGAACGAATCGGGTTTCTTAGCCATGGGTGGGTCCTTTCGAGGCGAAGACGGGTGGGCGAAGTGTTGCGGTCCAGATGGACGTTCGGTTTGACTAGAGGAACATCATGAACAGCTTGGCCATGACAAAGCTGATGAGTCCGCAGGCGGGGAAGGTGAAGAACCAGGTGAACATCATGTCCTTAACGACGCCGAAGTTGATGGCCGAGAGGCGCTTGACTGCACCGACGCCCATGATGGCGCAGGTCTTGATGTGTGTGGAGGACACGGGGATGCCGGTAAGGGTGGCAAGCAGCAGGTTCGCGGCGCCCGCGAGGTCGGCGGAGAAGCCCTGATACTTCTCGAGCTTAACCATGCTCTGGCCGACGGACTTGATGATGCGCTCGCCGCCCACGCTGGTGCCGATACCCATGGTGGCCGAGCACAGCAGCATAATCCAGATGGGGATGCCGGCATCGCCGACGCTGGTCTGGCCGTTTGCGAAGGCCACGCCTAAAAAGAGCACGCCGATGAACTTCTGTCCATCCTGCGCGCCGTGCATAAAGCTCATGGCCGCAGCGCTCGCGATCTGAGCGTATTTAAAGAAGACATTGGCACGTCGCCTGTTGGCGGCGGCGAAAAGAATCGAGACGAGTTTGCACAGGACCCAGCCCATGACAAAGCCCAGGCCGATGGAGAGCGCCAAGCCGTAGATGACCTTCATCCACTCGTGGACGTTGACGCTGCTCGCGCCGCCGAGGGCGATAGCGGCACCGGTCAGGCCGGCGATAAGGCTGTGGCTTTGCGAGGTGGGGATGCCAAAACGCGATGCTGTGGCGCCGTAGACGACGATGGAGAACAGGGCCGCGCACAGGCAGGCGAGCGCCATGGTGCTGTTTCCGCCAAAGTCAACGATATGTGAGATGGTGTTGGCGACGCTCGCATTAAAGTGCGTCATGATGAGCACGCCGAGGAAGTTGAATGCGGCGCTCATGAGAATGGCGGCGCGGGCGGGCATGCAACGCGTAGTGACGCAGGTCGCGATGGCGTTGGGCGCGTCGGTCCATCCATTGACGAAGATGGCGCCGAGCGCGAGGATCACGGTGACGGCAAGGACTGGGTTCGACACAATTTGGCCGAGGAAGGTTGAGAACGTTACGTCCATATATGGGCTTTCTCGAAGTTTGCAGACACGTTACAAAAACATGATAAATCGTATCACCTCCTGCGGGTCTCTTTACCGAGTTCTGATGGGAGAAGTGAATTTTTTGGCACTAAAATTGAATATTAGCCCTGTTGACCGCGGGTGTTCTTTTTGCTACCACGCCATGCGGACACGTGCGATTGCTACGACACTCCAAAACCACAGTCTGTTCGCTTTACAACATGCAAACATGCGTTCGATAATAGGGGCATGGAATATCGACAGACAGATGGCAAAACTCGGCGCGTGCACAAGCAGTATGTGGACGTCGTGGCTCGCATCCTCGCGGGCGGACAGGTCGTGCCGGTCACCGTCTGCTGGGTCGACGGCCGTTGTTTTACAATCGACGAAATTATCTCGACCACCGGGTTTGGCCTGACGGTTCACGGCATCCGTACGGCGACCTATAAGGTGCGTTTTGGCGGGCATGCGACCGAGTTGTATCTGGAGGACCAGACGCGCGAGCGGGCGGACGGCTCGCAGGCGCACGTGATGCGTTGGTGGGTCTGGGCCTTTGATCGTACGCTCGAGGGCGAGCGCCGTAGGTAAGGACGTACGGCATTCGGGTACAATGACAGGAATCTTGTCACCTGCTGTGCCGTCTTTCACGGCACTTTTTGAAAGGACGAAGTATGAACGATATCCAGGGCTATCAGAACGGCCCCGTCGAGAGCGGCGCAAGCCGCGCCAAGGAGATGTCGCCGCGCGCGTACAATCTCGCCATGTCTGCCCTGATCTTCTTGGGCTTTTGCGCCATGGGCGCCGGCGCCTACTTTACGAGCACCATGTCGTTTGCGCGCATGATGATGAGCGGCGCCGCTTTGCCGCTGGTCTTTGGCTCATTTATTTTGACTATTGTCGGCATCGTCATGATGTCGGCTGCTGCCAGCAAACAGTCCGTGGGCCTGTCGCTCATGGGTTACGTGATCTTTGCGAGCACCTTTGGCCTGACCGCGTCGTTTGGCCTTGCCAACTATGACCTGCCTACCATCAATACCGCTTTTATCGCTACGGCCGCCATCACCTTTGTCTTTGGCGCGCTGGGCGTGACGTTCCCCAAGTTCTTCCAGCGTGTGTATGGTATTGGTTTTGGCATCCTGCTTGCCACGATTCTGGTCGAGATCGTGCTGATGTTCATGGGCGTCTCGCAGACCATCACCGATCTGATCGTGATCGTGGTGTTCGCCGGCTTTATTGGCTACGACACCTATGTTGCCACGACGGTGCCGCCTACGCTGCCCAACGCCGTGCTCATGGCGTCCAATCTGTTCGTGGACATTATCAACGTGTTCCTGCGCATCCTGAACATCCTTGGTCGTCGCGACTAGTGGCGAATTGCGGCGGTGTTTGCCGTGCGTGTAAATCGATGCGAAAGGCGGTCCTTCGGGGCCGTCTTTTTTGTATGCGGCGGGGTATCATGGATGGGAAAAGCCGATAGCGGCAGCGACAGGAAAGGTGGCCACGTATGGCAGACGTCGACAACAGGAACCGTAACCGCAGGTCCAACCGAGCGGGTCAGCCCAATCCCAAACGCGAGGCCCGTGCCAAGGCCGCCGAGCGTCACGTGGCAACTGTGTCCGAAGCGTGCGCCAAGGATATCGAGCGTTCGCTTGCCGGTGTTCGCGAGTTTGACGGTATGCCTGCCGGCTTTGTCTCGGCGATGAAGGCCAAGGTTCAGAGTGCTGTGGTCGCCGAAGAACAGGTTGCCGAGGACGTCGAGGGCGCGGAGGCTGCCGAGGTCGAGGCAGCGCTCGAGCCCGTCGAGGAGCCTGCCGAGGAAATCGCTGAAGCTGAGTCCGCGCCTGCTGAGGAGCCCGCTCCGGTTCTGCCCGAGGTCACCGTGCTCGATGCCTCCGCCACGCAGGCCATCCTGGACAACGGTCGTGGCTATGCGCAGTTCTGCGACATGGCCGTGCTCGCCTTTGCCTCGTTCACCAACCCGGGCGGTGGCTATATTCAGGGTTATCTGGGCCAGGAGGCCACGCTGTGCGCCGATTCGTATCTGTACAACGTTCTGGATAAGCAGCGTAAGTGGTACGGCGAGAACCGTCGCCGCAACATCAACTGCGAGCTCTATCGTAACCGCGCCCTAGTGGTGCCTGCGGTGCGCTTCGACCGCAACCATGTGCATGCATACGCCGACGTGATCGTGGCCGCCGCGCCCAACGTTAAGCGCGCCCACCAGGAGTATCGCGTGAGCGACGATGCTCTGCTGGATGCCCTGCGCGACCGCATTCGCTTTGTGCTCGCTATCTGCGACGAGTTGGGTCGCGAGAAGCTCGTGCTGGGCGCATGGGGCTGCGACAACAACGGCTTTGACGCCGAGGCCGTGGCCGAGCTCTTCCGCAAGGAGCTCGCGTCGGGCGACTTTAAGGTCAAGCAAGTCTTCTTTGCCGTGCCTTCTACGCGCTGGGATGAGGATTTTGCCAAGTTCGAGCACGTGCTGGCAAACTTCCCCGAGCGCAACGAGGAGTCCTATGCTCAGGTTGCCGCTCGCGCTGCGGCAGCTCGCGCCGCCGAGCAGGCCCAGGCTGCTACCGAGGATGATGAGGACGAGGACGATTGGCGCAAGTACCTGTAATCGGTACGTGCTGACAGATAGGTCGAGCCGGCGGGAGGGCTGCTCCCGTCGGCTTTTTACCGAGTGAGGGGCTTACGATGAAAAACGTTCTATGCTTTGGCGACAGCAACACCTATGGTTACGATCCGGCGGGCATGCGCGACGGCACCGCGGTGCGCTATGCGCGGGATGTGCGCTGGTGTGGCGTGGCCCAACGCGACTTAGGCGAGGGCTGGCATGTAATTGAAGAAGGCCTCAACGGCCGCACGACGGTACGCGACGACATGTGCCATCTGGACACCAATCTTAACGGCATCCGCGCGCTGCCGATGCTGCTCGAGGCCCATAAGCCGCTGGATGCGATCGTTATTATGCTGGGAACTAACGATTGCAAGACGGTCTTTGGTGTGACGGCCTCCGATATTGCCCGTGGCGCCATGGCGCTGATTCGTGCGGTGCGTGCATTTCCCTGGACCAATGCCGCACCCTGCCCGCGTATTCTGCTGATGGCACCTATCAAGATCAAGCCGCAAATCGCCGATGTATATATGACCGATTTTGACGAGCGTTCCGTCGAGGCCTCGGAGCATTTTGGTGAGTACTACGCACATGTGGCTGAGCAGTTTGGCTGCGACTTTTTGAATGCCGCCGACTTTGCCGAGCCGGGCGATATCGACTATCTGCATATGATGCCCGAAAGCCACGAGAGCCTGGGTCACGCCGTGGCAGCCAAGCTCCAAGAGATGCTCGGTGAGTAGCGCGACCCCAAGCCACCGCAAAAGGGATAGGCGCCTTTGCGGTGGTTTGGGCTGCGAATCTTAATACTGCCACATGTGATTGACGGGGCCGGAACCTTTGCCCATGTCAAAGCCGGCGGCGAGGGCGCCCGTTAGGTAGGCCTTGCCCGCGTTGACGGCGTCGGCAAGATCCATGCCCTGCGCCAGCGCGCAGGCGATGGCGGACGAGAGCGTGCAGCCGGTGCCGTGTGTGTTGTCGGTCTCGATGCGCTTGTGGCGGAACCACGTGGTGAGTGGATCTCCCAGATGGTTGCCCTCGTCATCGAGTGGCGCGGGTTCGGCCAGTACATCGTTGGCCTCGTTGACAAGATGCCCACCCTTAACGAGGGATGCGCAACCAAAGCGGCGGGTGAGGAGCATGGCAGCATTTTGCTGCGTGCGCTCGGAGTCGACCTCGTAGTCGAGCAGGGCCATGGCCTCGGGAATATTGGGCGTGATAACCGTCGCTAGCGGGAACAGGCGGCGGGTGAGCGCCTCGGCGGCATCTTCGGCAATCAGCCGTGCGCCCGAGGTGGCTACCATGACGGGGTCGACTACCACGTTTGTCGCGTTCCAAGCGCTCAGGCGGTCGGCGATAACATCGATAATCTCGGCAGAGGAAACCATGCCAATCTTGACGGCGTTGGGGCGGATATCGTCAAAAACGGCATCGATCTGCGCCGCGACAATATCCGGGGAGATGTTCTGCACGGCGGTGACGCCCAGGGTGTTCTGTGCGGTGATGGCGGTGATGGCCGTCTCGGCATACAGGCGGTGCGCCGTGATGGTCTTGATGTCGGCCTGAATGCCGGCGCCACCGCTGGAATCGGATCCTGCGATGGATAGAACGGCAGGTACCTTACTGCGATCCATGTTCGCTCCCTTGTTCGGTCGGAATCAAATGGGTCTATAAGCCAGCATTATAAAGATGCCCGGGCCGACTCTATGTCGAACCCGGGCGGGCGATGCAATCTTTACGCAAATGCAAGCAAATGTTCACATGTCAACAATTGACAGGCACCAGCTCGCCGCCAGAAGCGGCCGCGGCGACAGGGCTAGTCCTCCATGCCGAGGTCGATCGTGGTGCCCTCGAAGATCTTGTTGACGGTGCGGACGGCGCACATCTTGCCACACATAGTGCAAGTGCCCTCGGTGGCGGCGGGGGACTCCTCGTAGCGCTTCTTGCCCGTAACCGGGTCGAGCGCGCACTTCCACATGGCGTCCCAGTCGAGCTTGCGGCGTGCCTGGCCCATCTTGTCGTCCATGTCGCGGGCGTGGGGCACCTTTTTGGCGATGTCGGCGGCGTGTGCGGCGATCTTGGTGGCCATGAGGCCGTCGAGCACATCCTGGGCGTTGGGCAGGCATAGGTGCTCTGCCGGTGTCACGTAGCACAGGAAGTCGGCACCGGAGCTGGCGGAGATGGCGCCGCCGATGGCAGCGGTGATGTGGTCGTAACCCACGCCGATATCGGTCACCAGCGGCCCGAGCACATAGAACGGAGCATTGTGGCACAGGCGCTTCTGCAGTTTCATGTTGGCGGCGATCTCGTCGAGCGCCATGTGACCCGGGCCCTCGACCATGACCTGGACGCCGGCGGCCCAAGCGCGCTTGCACAGCTTGCCCAGCTCGATCATCTCAGCGGTCTCGGTGGCGTCGTTGGAGTCGTAGAGGCAGCCCGGGCGGCAGGAGTCGCCGAGCGAAATCGTCACGTCGTACTCGTGGCAAATCTCGAGCAACTCGTCGTAGAACTCATAGAACGGGTTCTCGTTACCGGTGACCTCCATCCAGCCAAACAGCAGTGAGCCGCCGCGGCTCACGATGTTCATCAGGCGGCCGGTCTCCTTAAAGGTCTTGGTGACCGACTTGTTGATGCCGCAGTGAATGGTCATAAAGTCCACGCCGTCCTCGGCATGCGCGCGCACGACTTCGAACAGGTCGTCCTTGGTGAGCTTGACCAGCGGCTTTTCCATGTAGCCGATGGCGTCGTACATGGGGACGGTGCCTACCATGAGCGGCGTCTCGTCGATGAGCTGCTGGCGGAACTGGCGCGTCTTGCCCGAGTTTGAGAGGTCCATGATGGCGTCGGCGCCAAAGTCCTCGGCGATCTTGACCTTCTTCCATTCCTCGGCGGCATCGGCCTTGTCGCCCGAGATGCCCAAGTTCACGTTGACCTTGGTGGATAGGCCCTCACCGACGCCAAAGGCGCGCATGCCCTTTTTGATGTGCACAATATTGGCGGGAATGGCGATGCGGCCGTCGGCCACGCGCTCGCGGATGTACTCGGGGTCGCGATGCTCGCGCTCGGCGACTTCCTTCATCTGCGGCGTGATCTGCCCGGCACGGGCGAAGTCGATTTGCGTGACGAGCTTGGGCTCGGTCTGTGTGCTCATTGGCACGGCTCCCTTCGTTGGCATTACCCATATCAGGTTTGCGGGTCAGGGCGGGCGCGCCCAATCTCAGCCTGCCGTCTTGTCCCGCAAGCTCCCCGTTATGTCTTGGGCTCAAGTATAGCCTGAATGGGTACGATTGGGCCAACGAGCGTGCCTGTGGGGAGGCGTACATGGAAGACAAGCATCTATATCGAGAGACACAATGGGACATATCGGCCGAGGAGGGCCGTGCGCACCATGGGTTGGTCGCGATTGGCTTTGCGGTGCTTGCCGTGCTGGTGATTGCCTTTTGTATTTGGACGTTTGGCGGTCGCGGCGGCGCTGCCTGGGAGTGCGAGGCCGACGATGCCCTGCCGATCATGACGGTGAAGGTCGCTGGCGGTAACACGGTGGCCGCACCGGGCGACTACTGGTATCCGCGCGACGAGTTTGTGCAGCTGCAGTTGAGCGGCGGGTCTATTCCGGGTGAAGAAATCGAACGCGTGACGTTTGATGAGGCACTCAAAACACTCACGGTGAAGCTCAAAGATCAGGGCGATGTGCCCACGACCATGGATATCGCTCTGACGGAGTGGCGTCTGGAACCTCCGTCGGGCGTTACGGTATCCGACGTAGAGCACGTTAAGATTACCTACCAAGATGGCTCGACGAGCGAGATTGCAAAGGCCGATGGCTTGGCGGAGTAATGGGGTGTTTGGAAACGGCGGGCCTATTGTGCCTGCGCGTTCATGAAAACCAGGGTGTTTTTGTCTGAAAGCTCGGGGATGTGCCGATAGCCGATGTTGAATGCGGTAAGTTCGCTTGCATCCTCGAGCTTGTTTTCTGCCATCCACCGCACCATGGAGCCGCGCGCCTTTTTGCTGGCGGTCGACCGTTGGATGGGCTTCCCGTTGCGGAGACCCTCGCCAAAGAGGCATGTGACGGCCGTGGCGTCGTCCGCGAGGTGGGGCAGAACGGCTTTGGCATACTCTACGCTGGCGAGGTTGACGATCGTGGTGTTTGAGCCTGCCGGGGCGGTAGCCCGCGCGAGCTTGTCACCCCAAAACGCGTAGAGGTCTCGGGCATCGTCAACGGCGAGCTTCGCGCCCATCTCCAGCCGATACGGTTCGACGGCATGAAAGGGACGAACACACCCGTAGAGGCCGGAGAGGATCCACAGGTGGCTTTGCAGCCAGGCGAGCTGTTCGGCATCCATTACCTCGGGTGCCATGCTCTGGTACTGAATGCCGTGATAGGACATGATGGCAGGGGAGATGCGGCGCGCGATACCGGAATCGGCAAGATCGCCGTTTCCCAAGATGGGCTCGAACTCATGCAAAATGTCGAGACAAGGGCCCAGCAGCTTGTTGCTGACGTTCCACAGAGCTTGTAGGCCGCTGTCGCCTTCGGTTCGTTCGATGTCCAAGAGCGCATGGTGCAGCTGGGCGGTCTCGCGCGCAAAGGGCGGAATCCCCTGAACTTCAAAAGCATCTTGTGCCGCGCGCATTTGCTTGGCGGGCGAAACGATGACCTGCAGCATGGACTCTCCTCTGCCAATAAAGAAATTGCGGTGGAATACGGTCTGTTTGGGCTATTGAAAGACCAAATCAATCCGTATTCCACCGCAAGTTATGGGTGGGGTGGATTAGGCGCGCTCGAGGAAGGCTTTGTAGCCGCGGTAGGCCTCGTAGATATCGGCCTTGTTGGCGACCTCCCACAGGGCGTGCATGGACAGGACGGCAACGCCGGAGTCGATGACGTTCATGCCATACTTGGCCATGATGTAGGCGATGGTGCCGCCACCGCCCGCGTTGACGCGACCGAGCTCACAGGTCTGGAAGTCCACGCCGGCCTCGTCCATGATGTCGCGGACGAGGGCCACGTACTCGGCATCGGCGTCGTTGGAACCGCCCTTGCCGCGGCTGCCCGTGTACTTGTTAAAGCACAGGCCACGACCCATAAAGGCGGCGTTCTTCGTCTCGAACTTGCCGGCATAGCCCGGGTCGAAACCGGCGGACACGTCGGAGGAGAGCATGCGGCTGCGGGCGAGCGCGCGGCGCAGGGCCAGCGGGCTATCCTCGCCGGCGAGCGTCATGATCTCGGCGACGGTGTTCTCGAAGAAGCGGCTCGTCATACCGGTGGCACCCACGGAGCCGATCTCCTCCTTATCGACGATGAGCGTGATGCTCGTGCGCTCCACGTTGGCGACGTCGATCTGGGCGAGCATGGACGGATAGGCGCAGACACGATCGTCGTGGCCATAGCCCAAAATCATGGAGCGGTCGAGGCCCATGTCGCGGGCGGGACCGGCGGGCACGACCTCGATCTCGGCGGAGAGGAAGTCCTCCTCCTCGACGCCGTACTGCTCCTTGAGGATGTCCAGGAACATCTGCTTGACGGGCTCCTTGGGAGCGTCCTTATCGTCCTCATCGAACTTGACGGGACGGCCGCCCACGATCACGTCGAGGATCTCGGCGTCGACGGCGTCCTTGGCGGGCTTGGACATCTGCTCGCTCGAGAGGTGGATCAGCAGGTCGGAGATGGTAAAGACCGGATCGTCTGCCTTGTCGCCGATATTGATGTCGACGGTGGTGCCGTCCTTTTTGCAGATGACGCCCACGAGTGCAAGCGGGGAGGCTATCCAGTGGTAGCTCTTGACGCCGCCGTAATAGTGCGTGTCGAGGTAGGCCATGTCGCCGGCCTCGAAGGCGGGATTCTGCTTGAGGTCCAGACGCGGCGAGTCCACGTGGGCGCCCAGGATGTTAAAGCCCTGCTCGAGCGGGGCGGTGCCCAGGTTGACGAGCATAAGGTCCTTGCCGTGGTTGGCGGCGTACACCTTGTCGCCTGCCTTGAGCTCGCGGCCTTCGGCGATCACGGTCTCCAGGTCGACGTAGCCCGCCTCCTCGGCCATCTTGATGCCGGTCTTGACGCACAGGCGCTCGGTCTTGTTCTCGCTCAAAAACTGCTTATAGCCGCGGCAAAGCTCCTCGAGCTCCTCGACTTGCTGTGGCGTGTACTTTTTCCATGCGCAGGGACGCTCCATGACGCAGGCTCCTTTCGGATCGATCGTGCTGGTTGATGTACCGTGAGCCATCGTATCACGCGCGGGCCCGCGGCGGCAGGGAAGCCTGATGTGCGGTGGCCGCGGGGCGGGGAGCGTGTAAACTGGAGTGAGCAAACCGCGCCCAGCCCAAAGCGAGGTATTTAATATGTCTGACAAGCGCCGCACTTTTGCCGTTATCGACGGCAACTCGCTCATGCACCGCGCCTTCCACGCCGTGCCGCCGACCATGAACGCGCCGGACGGTCGCCCCACCAACGCGATCTTTGGCTTTCTGAACATGTTTCTTAAGATGATCGATGCCTTTAACCCCGACGGTGTGGTCGTGGCGTTTGACAAGGGCAAACCGCGCGTGCGCATGGAGATGCTGCCGCAGTATAAGGCGCAACGCCCGCCCATGGACCCCGATCTGCATGCGCAGTTCCCTATGATTAAAGAGCTGCTCACCGCGCTCAACGTGCCGATTCTGCAGTCCGAGGGCTGGGAAGGCGACGATATCCTGGGAACTATGGCGCGCCTGGGTGAAGAGGCCGGCTGCGACATGCTACTGGTGACCGGCGACCGCGACATGTATCAACTCGTGACCGAGCACGTCAACGTGGTCTCGACCCGCAAGGGCCTGTCCGACGTGGCGATCATGACGCCCGAGAGCGTGGACGACCTGTATCACGGCATTACGCCGGCGCTCGTGCCCGATTTTTACGGTCTAAAGGGCGATACGTCGGACAACATTCCCGGCGTACCGGGCATCGGCCCCAAAAAGGCGAGTGCGCTCATTGCGCAGTACGGTAGCCTGGATGAAGTCATCGCGCATGCCGACGAGGTCAAGGGCAAGATGGGCGAGAACCTGCGTGCACACATCGACGACGCACTACTGAGCCGCAAGGTTGCGACAATTCGCACCGATGCGCCCGTCGAGCTCGACTTTGACGAAACGTCCTTCCCGGCGTTTTCTGCCGACGAAGTGTCCGCGGCGCTGGGTACGCTTGGTATCACCGCCATGCAGAACCGTTTCTTGGCGCTGATCGGCGGCGGGGGCGGGGCTGCTGCCTCCAGTGTGTTTGAGATACCTGCGATGGTTCGCGCAGCCGCCGGCGATGCTGACGCGCTTGGTGCCGTTGCGGCTGAGGTCTCCCGCGCGATTGATGCCGGCGAGTGGGTCGCCGCCGTGGTGGACGACGACAAGGAAGAGGGCGCGCTCTTTGGACTGACGCGCACGCTGTGGTTGGCGACGTCCAAGGGCCTGTTTGCGCTCGAGGAGGGCGACAGCTGTGCGGCGGCTGAGGTTGAGGGCTTCAACTTCGTCCACGGCGTGATTGCCGGCGTGCTCGCGCGTCTGTTTATGGAGGGTCGCGTGGCGAGCCCGGATATGAAGGCGCTGTTGCACGAGCTTTCGCCCATCGATTCTTCTGAGCCCGAGCTCATGGATCCGCTTGCTGCCGATTCCACGCGTATCTTCGATACCGTGGTCGCCGCTTACCTGCTTGATTCCGATCGCTCCGAGTTCGATGAGGCATATCTTGCCGATACGTATCTGCAGATGGCGCTGCCTGCGGTGCGCGGCGCAGAGGGTGCCGGCGAGGACGCTCCAGCGCCTGCCGCCCGTACTGCGGCTCTGACGCTGGCGCTCGTGACGCCGTTGCGCGAGTGCATGGCCCGTGAGAATGCCGCCAACGTGTTCGATGGCATCGAGATGCCGCTCGTTCCGGTGCTTGCCAAGATGGAGCGCGCGGGCATGCTCGTGGACCCCGACCGTCTGCACAGTCTGTCCGAGGGTCTGGCGACCCAGATCACCGAGGTTGAGCGCAGTATTCGCGATCTGGCGGGTGACGAGACCTTTAATATTGGCAGTCCCATGCAGCTGTCGCATGTGCTCTTTGATGTGATGGGGCTTCCGACCAAGGGCCTCAAGAAGACTAAGCGCGGCTATTATTCGACCAACGCCAAGGTGCTGAGCGACCTTGCGCGTGACCACGAAATCGTGCGTCTGATCTTGGACTGGCGTGAGAAGTCTAAGATCAAGTCCACCTATCTGGACACCCTGGGCCCGCTACGCCGTGGTGACGGTCGCGTACACACTACGTACAACCAGACCATCACGGCAACGGGGCGTCTGTCCTCGAGCGACCCGAACCTGCAGAACATCCCGACGCGCTCGGAGCTGGGTCGTACCGTTAAGACGGCGTTTTCGGCAGGCGAGGGAAGCGTCTTTTTGGCGGTGGACTACTCGCAGATCGAGCTGCGTCTGCTGGCGCATCTCTCAGGTGACGAGCACTTGGTGCGCGCCTTTAACGAGGGCGAGGACTTCCATGCCGAGACGGCGGCGCGCGTGTTCGGTGTGCCGGTGTCCGAGGTAACGCCCGACCTGCGCAGTCGCGCCAAGGCCGTGAACTTTGGCATCGTGTATGGTCAGCAGGCCTACGGCCTGTCGCAGTCGCTGCATATCTCGATGGCCGAGGCGCGCGACATGATCGACCGCTACTACGAGGCCTACCCGGGCGTGCGTACGTTCCTCGACAACGTGGTAGCACGTGCCAAGCAGACGGGCTACGCCGAGACCATGTATGGCCGCAGACGCCATATTCCCGAGCTCAAGGCCAAAAATCCGCAACTTCGCGGCTTTGGCGAGCGCACGGCCATGAACCATCCCATGCAGGGCACCGCGGCCGACATCATCAAGATCGCGATGGCCCGCGTAAGCCGCCGCCTGGAAGAAGAGGGCTTTGCCGCCCACATGATCCTGCAAGTGCACGACGAACTGGACTTTGAGTGCCCCATCGACGAAGTCGAGCGCCTAACCACCATGGTCCGCGACGTCATGGAACACGTAGTAGACCTCCACGTCCCCCTAATCGCCGAAGCTTCGACTGGAGTGACCTGGGCAGACGCCAAGTAAGGGCACGACCACAATTCCAAAGTAACCAAAACCAGAAGGACGCCCCTCATCAACAAGGAGCGTCCTTCGTTCAATAAACATCAGCCAAAGTATCTAGGCGCCAAGACGCCATCCAGACGGCAAGCAAGTCACCGCAGGACCTGGCCGGGCGAGGCGGGTAAGTTTTTCGTAGATTCCGCACGAGCCGGAAAGCACTTAATGTGCTTTCCGAGCGAGCCCAGGACCTGACCGAGCGAAAAACTTACCCGCCTCGCCCGGCCAGGTCCGACGAGCCACGTTACCGAGCCGCCAGGATGGCGTCGATGAGCGTCAGTACGCCCCCGTCGTTGTTGCTCGGAATGCGCCACTTGGCGTGCGCGTTCATATGCTCCTCGGCGTTGTCCACGATAAAGCTGTGACCGACGCGCTCCAGCATGGGGATGTCGTTGTAGGTATCACCCACGGCGGCAGCATCGGCAATATCGATGCCCAGGTGCTCGCACAGGTGCGCGACGCCGGCGCCCTTGTCGACGCCCAGGTTCATAAAGTCGATCCACTCGCGCCCGGCGTTGGTGACGTAGAGCTTGTCCGAGAACTCGGGGCTATAGGTCTCGCGGAAAGCGGGCTCGGCGTCGTAGCCGGGGAAGAAGACCGAAATCTTGTTGGACTCGAAATCAATGCCCTCAAAGCTGTCGACGTAGTTGATTGTGTTGTAGTAGACGCTGATCTCGTCGTGGTATTGATGGTCGCGGGCAAGCACGTAGAACTCGTCGAAGCAGCACAGGACGGGGACAGCGCGAGGATCCTCTGAGGCACGGCTCAAGACCTGCTGATACAGCTCCACGTCAATATTGCTCTTATAGATATAGCTGCCGCGATAGATCACGCACGCTCCGTTATCGGGACAAAAAGCGAGGCGGTTCTTAATGCCCTCGAACATTTCCTCGAGCTTGGGGGCGGGACGTCCGCTGGCGGGGCAGAATACGATGCCGGCGTCGGCGAGCTTGTCCAGGCGCTCATCAAGACCCTGGGGCAGCACACGCTCGTCGGTCAGCAGCGTCTTGTCCATATCGACGGCTAGAATCTTAATGTTGCCGATGTTGGCGTCCGATTCGTAAGTTTGCATAAAAATGCGCCTTTCGTTTCGAGATTGTTTCAGACGTTATAACCATCAACTAGTAGTCGAGCGTATTTTCGCAGGAATGGTGCGTATTTGCACTGCAATTCACAAACTAATGAAAAAACTTTTCAGAAATTTGAATTTGTCGCTTGCGCAGCGTGCACTTTATCGTAATATAGCGAACATCGAAAACGGAGACGGCAAAAGAGCCGTTTACCGAGGAAAAGGTACCGTTTGCGATATTTGAATTGCGCCCGGCGATACGTGAAAGGAGAGGCAGATGCAGTTCGTAAAGATCATCACCACTGCAGACAATGCCATCCGACGCCAGCGCGCAATTTCCCGACGACGATAACAATCGTCTCTGTCCGCATGGGGCGCAATGCCTCAACAGAGTCATTTTGAGGTCGTTGGGTTTAAGCACGACATAGCCGCATGTTTCTAGGGCATGCCTGTGATGCATTCTGCTGAATAACCTGATATTGCACGGTTTTTGACCTCAAGGTGACTTGCAACTGACCGATGTTCTAACTAGCTACCAAGGGCGAAAGGAAACAGCCATGAGCAAGGAAAAAGTCGTTCTCGCATATTCCGGTGGTCTTGATACATCCGTATGTGTCAAGTGGCTCCAGGACGAGAAGAATCTCGATGTCGTTTGTGTCTGCGGCAACGTGGGCCAGGAAGAGACCGGACTGGATGCCAAGAAGCAGAAGGCGCTCGACCTGGGCGTTCTCGATTGCCAGGTGCTCGACCTGCGCGACGAGTTCTCCGATGAGTTCCTGACCAAAGCCATCGCAGCAAACTCCATGTACGAGAACAAGTACCCGCTGCTCTCCGCCCTGTCTCGCCCGCTGCTTGCCAAGAAGCTTGTTGAGGTCGCCCACGAGTTTGGCGCGACCTACGTCGCCCACGGCTGCACCGGCAAGGGTAACGACCAGGTCCGTTTTGAGGCCGCCGTCAAGGCCCTCGACCCCGAGCTCAAGGTTATCGCCCCGGTTCGCGAGTGGGACCTGAAGTGCCGTCCCGACGAGGTCGCCTATGCCCACGCTCACAACGTGCCGGTTCCCGAGGGTGCCAACGACAACCCCTACTCCATCGACGACAACCTGTGGGGTCGTGCCATTGAGTGCGGTCACCTGGAGGATCCCTGGAACGAGCCGCTCGACGACGCCTGGGTTATGACCAAGAACCCCGAGGACACGCCGGACACCCCGACCTACACCGAGATTGAGTTTGAGGCCGGCAAGCCCGTCGCCGTCGACGGCAAGAAGATGAAGCTCTCCGAGATCGTCATCGCCCTCAACAAGATTTCGGGCGACAACGGCTTTGGCCGTCTTGACCTGGTCGAGGATCGTCTGGTGGGCCTCAAGAGCCGCGAGTGCTATGAGGTTCCCGGAGCCCTGACGCTCATCACCGCCCACAAGGCGCTTGAGGACATCTGCGTCGAGGGCGATTTGCTTAAGACCAAGATTAAGCTCGAGCAGGATTGGGCCACCGCCGTTTACAACGGCCAGTGGTACAGCCCGCTCAAAAACGCGCTCGATGCCTTTATGGCCGATACCCAGAAGTTCGTGACCGGCACTGTCCGTCTGAAGTTCTTTAAGGGCAACTGCCATGTCGTCGGCCGCAAGAGCCCCTTCAGCCTCTACGACTACGGTCTGGCTACCTACGACCGCGACACCACGTTTGACGAGAAGGCCAGCGCCGGTTTTATCGAGATCGATACGCTGTCGCTCAAGACGTGGGCAAAGGTCCAGGGCCCCAGCTCTGTTGCCGCCCAGGCCTAGCGCCTCCTCCCCTTGGTATCCGCGCGGCCCATCCGCGTGATACATAACGGGCGCACGGGGTCCCTACCTTTCGTTATGCTTGCTGACACTTCTTAACATCGGTGGCCCCTACGTTCCGCCCGCATATATGATGCCGCGTCTGCGGCTGAGTCCGAGCCCCGCCGGGGTTGTCCGGCGGGGCTCCTTCTATCAATTTGGCGGCTCTGCGCCTATATATATGAGGAGTATCCATTATGTTCAATGCTATCGCGCATGCTTTACTTGCCCTCGCGCCCGAGTTCGATGCTGCAAGGGTTGAGGACGTCCCTATGAGCCTGAAGGCCTGGATCGATGGTTCGCAGGGCAACATCCGGAGGGAGACGTTGGGCGCCAAGTGCATGGCGCGTCACTTCTTTGCAAATTAGCTACATGGCTCCGCACGCGGTGGGGAATGTGTAAAACTAGCGGTTGAAAAATCGCTTTAGCGATATGGCGCATTGCTTTGGGCGCTTGTTTTGGTATTTGGAGAAAGGGGACGGTTCCATGGCTCTTTGGGGCGGTCGTTTTGAGGCAGGCGTGGCCGAGGTCACGCAGGAGTTTGGCGCGTCGCTGCCGGTCGACAAACATCTCTATAAGCAGGATATTGCCGGCTCTAAGGCGCATGCCAAAATGCTGGCGGCCCAGGGCATCATCAGTGCCGAGGACGAGCAGGCGATTGCCAAGGGCCTGACCGGAATCGAACAGGATATCGATGCCGGCAACTTCACCTTCGACATCAACGACGAAGACATTCATATGTCCATCGAGAGCGAGCTGACGCGTCGCATCGGCGAGGCCGGTAAGCGCTTGCATACCGGACGTTCGCGCAACGACCAGGTGGCGACCGACACGCGCCTGGGCGTCAAGGCGCTGGCCAAGGAGCTCATGGAGGCCAATCTTGAGCTGCGCCATGTGCTGGTGGATGCGGCTAAGAAGTACGACAAGGTGATTCTGCCGGGTTACACGCATATGCAGCACGCTCAGCCCGTGCTGCTCTCGCATCATCTGCTGGCGTATTCCTGGATGTTCGCGCGCGACTTTACACGCTTGAAGGCCGCCTTTGATGCCGCCGACAACTGCCCGCT
>UQPL01000003.1:0-25962 GCA_900542895.1 uncultured Collinsella sp.
AGCACTTAATGTGCTTTCCGTCTTGCGCAGGACTGTAGAGCAGCAAACTTAACCCGCCCCGGCCCCCGATGGGCCCAGACCGGCGGGATAGACCGGTTCAGATGGGGCTTTGATGCATGGGTGGTCTGTTGTTGTGCAAATGGGTATCATACTGTGGTTATTGCATCGACTCTACGATGCATTGTTGTATGTGCCCGGCGGTCGGTTTGCCAGAAGCGCCCCGTCGGTTGTTCCAGACCCGTTTCGAAGAAAGGAAACCACACTAACCTATGGCAGCTAAAAAATCATCTCCCTTGAAGATCATCCCACTCGGCGGCCTTGACGGCATCGGTAAGAACATGACGGTCTTCGAGTGCGGCGACGACATGGTGCTCGTCGACGCCGGTCTCATGTTCCCTGACGACTCCCAGCCCGGTATCGACCTGGTGCTTCCCGACTACACCTATGTTCTGGAGAACGAGGAGAAGCTCCGCGGTATCGTCGTCACCCACGGCCACGAGGACCACACCGGTTCGCTTCCGTACCTGCTGCAGGACCTCAACAACAAGGTGCCCATCTTTTCGAGCAAGCTGACGCTTGGCTTTATCGAGGGCAAGCTTTCTGAGTTCCGCATCCGCGCACCCAAGTTCCGCGAGGTCAAGGGCGGCAGCCATGTCAACCTCGGCGGCATCTCGCTCGACTTTTTCTCGATGACGCACTCCATCCCCGGCGCTCTGGGCGTGTTCATCCGCACCAATCAGGGCACCGTTATGCACACCGGCGACTTTAAGCTCGACCAGACGCCCATCGATGGCGTCACGCCCGACTATGCCGCTATCAGCCGCTTTGCCAAGCAGGGCATCGACCTACTGCTTTCCGACTCCACCAATGCCACGGTTCCGGGCTTTACCAAGTCCGAGGCCGAGGTTGGTCCCAACCTGCTGCACGCCATCAAGAACGCCCCGGGTCGTGTTTTCGTCGCGTCGTTCTCGAGCCACATCCATCGTTTGCAGCAGATCTGCGATGCTGCCCGCAAGTGCGGCCGTAAGGTCGTTGTGACCGGTCGCTCCATGCTCACGAACACCCGCGTGGCGCGCGAGCTTGGCTACCTCAACATCGACGACGCCGATATCATCGATGCCTTTGACATTGATAACCTGCCTGACGACAAGATTGTCGTCATGTGCACCGGTTCGCAGGGCGAGCCGCTGTCGGCCCTGTCCCGCATGGCCAATGGCGAGCACAAGACGCTCTCCATCCACGAGGGCGATACCGTTATCCTCTCGGCAACTCCTGTTCCCGGCAATGAGAAAGCCGTCCAGCAGGTCGTCAACAGCCTGGCCAAGCTCGGCTGCGACGTGTGGGATAAGAACCGCGCCCTCGTTCACGTTTCCGGTCACGGTAGCCAGGAGGAGCTCAAGCTCCTGATGGCCATGGCCAAGCCCACGTACTTTATGCCGGTTCATGGTGAAGCCGTGCATCTGCGCGCCCATGCCCAGCTGGCCCGCAAGATGGGTCTCAAGGACGATCATATCTTTATCCTCGACAACGGCGACACGCTCGAGATGCGCGGCGGTATCGTTAAGCGCGGTACGCCCGTCGAGTCCGGCGTCGTTTACGTCGACGGCCTGCGCATCGGCGATACCGACCCCATCGTCTTGCGTGATCGTCAGAAGCTCGCCAACGACGGTATGGTTACCGCTGTTGCCATCGTCTCGCTCAAGCACAAGAAGATCGAGGCCATCGAGTTCTCGGGCCGCGGCGTCTCGTTTGCCATCGACGACCAGTTCTCCGAGGATGCCTCCGCGTCCATTATGAAGACGATCGAGAAGGGCAAGTTCAGCTTTACGAGCAGCGGTTCCGATGCCATTCGCAAGGCCGTGCGCGACTCGCTCTCCAACTTTATCTGGAGCCGTACGCGCACTCGTCCGATGATCATCCCGGTCGTCATGGAGGTTTAGTTTGGCGCGCGGATCTGCACAAAACGCCAAAGGCAATAAGGCCAACAACCAACCGGCATCTGCTAAGGGTGCCGGTTCCCATCTGCGTGCCAATAAGGGCCACGAGTCCGAGTTCGATGATTTCGAGCCCTTGGTCGAGCCCTCGGCCAACCGCGATATCGCCGGCGTGGTCATCGCCGTTTTAGCGATTGCGTCCTTTATTGCCGTGATTTCGCCGGCGACTGCGCCCGTTACGGCTGCGGTTGCCGGTTTCTACCACTTGGGCTTTGGTCTGGGCGCCTACGTGCTGCCGATCGTCATTTTGCTGTTTGCCGCCACGCTCTTTTTAGGCGAGGACTCGCCGCTCAACGCGCGCTCTGTTGCGGGCGGCGCCGTGGTCTTTATCGCCGTCGTCTCCATTCTTTCGTTGATGGTGCCAGGTACGAGCGACTCGTGCGACCTTATGTTCACGCCGCAAAATCTGTCCGCCTCGGGTGGCTACATTGGTGCGTTTATTGCGAGTGCGCTGCAGAATGCCCTGGGTAAGCCTATCGCGATGGTGGTCCTGTTGGGCCTTGTCGTCGTGGGCCTGGTCATCATCGGCTTTTCGGTGGGCGGCGTTTTGCGCTCTGCTCGCGACCGTGCGGCCGATTTTGCCGAGCGCCGTCGTGCCGATGTTAACGCGAGTCCGTGGGGTGACGATGAGGCCCTGTCGGTGCCCGGCGTTGCCCGTCCTCACCTGAGCATTCTTCGTCAAAAGGGCTCCGATGTTGCCGTGACCACGGTCATGGGCAACGATGTGGACCCGGTTTTGGACGATGACGACGAGGACGAGGATCCGTTTGTCGACGTGTCCGATGCCGTGGAAGCTGAGCGCGCTAAGACGACGCTGTTGCCGCGCCGCCATGCCAAGAAGGGCAAGGCTGCGCCCAAACTCAATACGAGTGAGCCCGACCCGTCTTGGTCCGAGAGCGAGATTGAGCTCACCGAGGGCGATGACGAGGACGACGAGGGTCCGATTGAGACCGCAAAGACAACTTTGCTGCCGCGTCGCCATGCAAAGCGCGACCAGGTAACCGGTCAGCTTTCGATGGAAGACGACCCCGATAAGATCGACGAGTCCGAGCCGCCGTTTGCCGTGAATCCTGTCTCGGCAGCACCTCAGATTCCCGACTTCTTGAAGCATCCCAAGGTTGCCGATGTGCCTGCCTCGAGTGCTGTCGAATCGGCTGCGGCTAGGGATGGGGGAGCGGACGGCGGCACCGCAGATAATGAAGGCGAAGAAGAGGACGGCCTCAAGCTTCCGCCGCTCGAAATCCTGCATGCCAACCCGCAGTCGGCTTCTGCCGCGTCTTCGGACAAGGAACTTGAGCAGACTGCCGAGTCACTTCAGTCCACGCTGCTTGAGTTTGGTCGTAGTGCCCGCGTGGTCGGCTGGATCGCCGGCCCCACTGTCACGACCTTTAAGCTGCAGCCCGGTGAGGGCGAGCGCGTGAGCAAGATCTCGAGCCTCGAGGACGATATCGCGCTTTCGCTTGCCGCCCAGTCGGTGCGCATTTTTGCGCCGATTCCCGGCACCTCGCTCGTTGGCATCGAGATTCCCAATCGCAAGCGTCAGAACGTCAACCTGGGCGACGTGCTTCCCTATGTGAAGGGCGGTCCGCTCGAGCTTGCCATCGGTCGCGATGCCGAGGGCACGCCGGTTGTCGCCGACCTCGCCAAGATGCCCCACCTGCTTATTGCCGGTACCACGGGTTCCGGTAAGTCGGTCATGATCAACTCCATCATCACGACCCTGCTCATGCGCGCCCTTCCCGTGGACGTTCGCCTGATCATGGTCGACCCCAAGCGCGTCGAGCTTGCGGGCTATAACGGCCTGCCGCATCTCTACGTGCCCGTGGTGACCGAGCCCAAGCAGGCGGCCAGTGCGCTGCAATGGGCCGTGTCCGAGATGGAGCGTCGCCTGAAGGTGTTCGAGCGCCTCAACGTTCGCAAGATTTCGACCTACAACGAGAAGCAGGCCGCCGGCGAGTTTGAACACTACGATAACCCTCCGCAAAAGATGCCCTATCTGGTCATCATCATCGATGAGCTTTCGGACCTGATGATGGTCGCCGGCAAGGATGTCGAGGCCTCGATCGTCCGTATCGCCCAGCTGGGCCGTGCCGCCGGTATTCACCTTATCGTGGCTACGCAGCGCCCCAGCTCCAACGTGGTGACGGGCCTTATTAAGGCCAACATCACCAACCGTATTGCCTTTAACGTGGCTACGGGCATCGATTCCCGCGTCATTATCGACCAGATGGGTGCCGAAAAGCTCACCGGTTTGGGCGACATGCTGTTTTCCAAGGTCGACTGGGGCAAGCCTCGCCGTGTCCAGGGCTGCTTTGTCTCGGACGACGAAATCAACGAGATTGTCGAGTTCGTCAAGTCGCAGAGTGAGCCAGACTACCACGAGGAGATTCTGTCTGCCGTGGCGCCCGCTTCCATGTCCATGGCGGGTGGCGGCGGCATTGTCCGCACCGGAGTAGCCGAGCCGCAAGACGATGATCCGCTCATTTGGGAAGCCGCCCATATTGTGGTGGAATCGCAGCTTGGCTCCACATCTGGCCTGCAACGTCGTCTGAAGGTTGGCTATGCGCGTGCCGGGCGTATTATGGACATGCTGGAAGAAAAGGGTGTCGTCGGCCCGCCCGACGGTTCCAAGCCGCGCGAGGTCCTGTTGGACGAGGAGGGGCTTGCCGCGCTGGAGTCTGTCGATGCCGAGATGGCACGTGAAGATCGTGAGTTTGGAGGATTCTGATGGCTGCACGCTTTGGTGACATGCTGCTTGAGCAGCGTCGCCGAATGGGCCTTTCCATTCAGCAGGTCGCCAACACCATCAAAATCAGGCCGCAGATCATCGAGTTTTTCGAGACCGGTAACTTTGCTTCGATGCCGCCGCGCGGCTATGCGCAGGGCATGATTTCGAGCTATGCTCGCTTTTTGGGCCTCAATCCGCGCGAGGTCGTCAATGCCTACTTTGACGACCTGATGGCATACGAACGCGAGACGTCGCAGCAGGGTGGTCGTTTTCAGGACGCCGCCGGCTACGTCAATTCGCGTTCCTCGGTCGATAACGGGCGCTTCCTGATGGTTCAGGGCGGTCGTTCGACCCGCTATGGACAGCGTCCTCAGCAGGCCGGTTATATTACCGAGACGGGTTCGGGCGAGGAGATTCGCTCACAACGTGACCGGTTCCGCAGTACGCCGATGCCCGAGGACCGTGCGCTTCCCGCTGCTCGCGGCGTGGCGCGTGACCCTCGTGCCGGCTACGGCGACGGCGGTTATTCCGATCGCGGTTACCGTGGTGCCTCTACGGGACGCTCTCGCGGTGGCTATGCGGATGCCGATACCACGCAGGTGACGCCGCGTCTTCGCTCTCAATCACAGCCGTATGGCCAGCGCTCCTCGGCTCCGCGTTCGGGCCAGCGTGGCTATCAAGGCCGCGGTGAACTTGCGCCCCGCTCGGGTCAGCGCAGCCTTCAGGGCCAGGGTGGCTATCGCGGCCGTTCCGATAGCAATCGTTGTCGTATGCCTCAGGGAGGCGGCCGCAGCAGTTCCAGTCGTGGACGCGGCGGATCACGTACTCCTCAAAACACCGGGCTCGATCCGCGTATCGTCTACGCCGGCATCGGTGCCGTTGCGCTGCTGCTGATTGTGCTCATCGTGGTGCTTCTGCGCGGCTGCGGTTCCTCGGCGCCCGAGGCGACGCCTGAGACGCCCGCTGCCACCAAGACAACGAGTAAGAAGTCTTCTAAGAAGACCGAAACGGTCGACGAGGACGAAGATACCGATGAGGCGACGGATGAGTCGACTGATTCGGACGCTACCAAGACGACGGCCAAGAAGGAAGAGAACGAGGTCACGAAGGTCAAAGTCTCCGTTGCCAAGGGAAAGACCGCGTGGATTGAGGTCAAGGTCGACGGCAAGTCGGTCTATGGCGCCCAAGCGACTGGCCCCTTTGAGCAGGAGTACACGCCCGAGTCCTCGATCGAGATCACCACGTCCAAGCCTTCCGATGTCACCGTTACCAAGAACGGTGAAAAGGTCCGTTACGATACCAAGACCTCCGGCGTGGCGCGTGTGACGATCACCGTTCCCAAGAAGGAGACGACTGATTCCGAGAATGGTGAAAGTTCTGATGGTACTGACACCACCGATGGTACCGATACCACCGATGGTACCGATACCACCGACGGTACCGATGCCCAGTCCACGGATGGCGCCGATACCGCAACTGACGGTCAGACGCCCACCGATTCTACCGACTATTCGTACGATAGCTACTAAGCCGCTCGTACGCGAAAGGAAACATCATGGCTAAAGATTCCAGCTTCGACGTCGTGTCCGAGGTCAACATGCAAGAGGTCGACAACGCCTTTCAGCAGACCACGCGCGAGATTTCCCAGCGCTATGACCTTAAGGATTCCGGCGCCACGATCGAGCTTTCGAAGGGCGACAAGCTCTTTACGATCAACGCCCCGGCCGACTTTGTCTCCAAGCAGATTGTCGACGTGCTAAGCTCCAAGCTCATCAAGCGCGGCATCGACCTCAAGGCTGTCTCGTGGGATGCTCCGCAGGCGGCATCGGGCGGCACCGTGCGCGTGCTCGGCCATATCGTCGAGGGTATCGACCAGGCGACCGCCAAGAAGATCAACAAGGACATCAAGGACCAAAAGCTCAAGGTCAAGGTGACCATCGAGGCCGACAAGCTGCGTGTTTCCTCTGCTTCGAAGGACGCGTTGCAGACCGTGATTCAGTTCCTGCGCGACCAGGACTACGGCCAGCCGCTACAGTTCACCAACTACCGCTAATTATCATTCGAAAGGACCGCTCTCCAACATGGATACACCGTTGGGCTCCGTGCTCTACATCACCCTCGGGTGCGCTAAGAACGAGGTTGACACCGACCGCATGCGTTCTCTTTTGACCGCCGCAGGCTACGAGGAGGCATTCGACCCGCAGGATGCCGATATCGCCATCGTCAATACATGCTCGTTCCTCGCCTCCGCAACGTCCGAGAGCATCGAGACCACGCTCGAGCTCGCCAACGAGGTTCAGGACGGCGTTCGTTCTTGCCCCATCGTCATGTGCGGCTGTGTGCCGTCGCGCTATGGCGACGACCTGCCTGACGAGCTGCCCGAGGTCGCTGCCTTTGTGAAGGCCGACGAGGAGGACGGCATTGTGGCGGTCATCGATGGCGTGTTGGGTGTCGAGCGTGAGATCGCAGCCTATATTCCGCAGGTCAAGCGCACTGTCGAGGGCGCTGTCGCCTACGTCAAGATTTCCGATGGCTGCAATCGTTTTTGCAGCTTCTGCATGATCCCCTACATTCGCGGTCGCTATCATTCGCGCAATGCTGGGAGCATTATCTCCGAGGTGCGCGACCTGGTTGCTGGTGGTGTGCGCGAGATCGTGCTGATCGGCCAGGACACGGGCATTTGGGGCACCGACTTTGCTGACGAGGATGTCGCCGAGGGCTCGCCGCGCAATCTGGCGCAGCTGCTGCGTGCCGTCGCCGAGGCCGTGCGTCCGCAAAACGTCTGGGTCCGCGTGCTCTATTTGCAGCCCGAGGGCATGACCGACGAGCTTATCGATACGATTCGCGATACGCCCGAGGTGCTTCCCTATATCGATATCCCCGTGCAGCACTGCGACGCGCGCATCCTCAAGGCTATGCGCCGTTCCGGTTCGCGCCAGGAGCTCGAGGACCTGTTCCGCGATCTGCGTGAGCGTATCCCCGGCATCGTGATCCGTTCCACGGCCATGGTCGGCTTCCCGACCGAGACCGACGACGAGTTCCGCGACCTTATCGACTTTATGGACACCGTCGGCTTCGACTACACGAGTGTCTTTGCCTACTCGCGTGAGGAGGGCAGCCTGGCCGCCAAGATGGAGGGTCAGGTCGATGAGGAGGTCAAGCTCGATCGCGCCCAGGAGGCCATGGACCTGGCCGAGTCGCTCGGTTTTGCCGCCACCGCCGCACGTGTGGGCGAGCGCGCTCAGGTGATCGTCGACGGTATCGAAGAGACCGAGGACGGCGCCGAGCTGATCGGCCATGCCTGGTTCCAGGCGCCCGATTCCGATGGCGCGGTGCATCTGGACGCCAGCGAGGCGTCCGTGGGCGATATTCTGACCGTCGAGTTTACCGATAGCTTCTGCTATGAGCTTATCGGTCATGTTGTGGAGTAGGAGAGCGTCGTGGCTAACGAGAGTAATAAGGAACTGACGAGTGTCTGGACGCCCGCCAACATCGTGACGTGCGTGCGCATCGTCTTTATCCCGGTGTTCATGATCGTGTCGGCGCTGTCTCACACGAGTGTTGCCGGTACGGATTTGAGCACCTTCGACGGCCCGCTCGCCGCCGCCGCCTTTATTCTGTACGTCATCCTGTCGTGTACCGATAAGGTCGACGGTTATCTGGCGCGTTCGCGCAACGAGATCACCGACTTCGGTAAATTCTTGGACCCCATCGCCGATAAGCTGCTCGTGTTCTCGGCCCTGCTGCTGTTCTTGGATTTTGGTACCGTAACCGTGTGGTCGGTGTTCATTATCCTGTTCCGTGAGCTTTTGGTGAGCGCCCTTCGCATGGTTGCGAGTGCGGCCGGTGTGGTCGTTGCGGCCGATAAGCTCGGCAAGTACAAGACGGCGACTACGATGGTTTCCATCTGCGGTTACCTGTGCGTTTTTGCTATGGCCGGCTTGCACCTTGGCCCGGTGGCGCTGACGCTCGGCATCTACTCGGTGTCGCGCTTCCTGTATGCCGTTGCCGTTGTCTTGACCGTTATCTCGGGCGCCCAGTACTTCTGGAACTGCCGCAAGATAGTCTTTTCCGTCTAGGTCCTGGTAGGCATGACGGAATCATTTGAGCAGATTGCCGCGCATAACGAAGAGCTCGCACGCGATATTGTCGAGCGTGCAAGCTTTCGTGGTGTGACGGTTTCGACGGCTGAATCTCTGACAGCTGGCATGATCGCCTCGACGATCGCCGATATCCCTGGTGCCTCGGCGGTGCTGCGTGGCGGTGCGGTGACCTACTGCGATGAGATTAAGCATCGCGTGCTGGGTGTTGAGCAGGAGACGCTCGACCGCTACACTGCGGTGTCGCACCAGACTGCGCGCGAGATGGCGTCGGGTTCGCTGGAGCTGTACCAGAGCGATATTGCAGTGAGCGCAACGGGTTATGCCGGCCCCGGCGGTGGTACTGAGGACGATCCGGCGGGCACTTTCTATATTGGCTGGGCGCATCGTTCCGCCGATGGGGGCGTGCCGGTCGTGGACTTTGTGCGCTGCCACTATGAGGGTGACCGTTCGTGTGTTCGTGCCCATGCGGTCACGGAGGCATTGGGTCGCATTGTCTGCGTGCTCGATTCTATGGAATAGACGTGTTTTAAGGGGCCTCCGGGCCCCTTAATTGTGGAGATGGGGACCTCAGAAGAATTTAGCGTTTGTGCTGTTCATAGGTGTATTTTTGCCTGCCTTGTTCTTATTTGGCCCTTTATGGTCAAGCATTTGGTCAGTGTTTGGTCGGCTTTTGGTTGGGTTTTGGAAAGGTCGGCTGCATATGATTTATCTGAACGGTTGACCACGAACAGCCGTTCGTTTATTATCGATGCAGGTTGTTAAGAGGAGGGCTATTCATGGCCAAGAATTCAGGTCCCGTACGTACCGTTCATGCTCGCACGACGGGTAAAGAGCGCGATGAGATGATCGCCACCACCAAGGCTGAGATCGAGAAGAAATTCGGCCAGGGTTCCATCATGAGGTACGGCGACGGTGGCCCCGAGCTCGAGGTCGAGGCCATCCCTACGGGCGCTCTGGCACTCGATGCCGCGCTGGGTATCGGCGGCGTGCCGCGTGGCCGTATCGTCGAGATTTACGGTCCTGAGTCCTCCGGTAAGACGACGCTTTCGCTCGAGATCCTGGCCGAGGCCCAGGCAATGGGTGGCGTTGTGGCATTTATCGATGCCGAGCATGCGCTCGATCCCACTTATGCCGCGCGCATCGGCGTGGATATCGACGAGGTGCTCATTTCTCAGCCCGATACGGGCGAGCAGGCGCTCGAGATTGTTGACATGCTCGTGCGTTCCGGCGCCATCGATGCCATCGTTGTTGACTCCGTCGCCGCGCTGACCCCGCGTGCCGAGATCGAGGGAGAAATCGGCGACACTACGGTCGGTCTTCAGGCTCGGCTGATGAGCCAAGCGCTCCGCAAGCTCGCCGGCTCGCTGTCTAAGTCCAACACGACGTGCATCTTCATTAACCAGCTGCGTGAGAAGATCGGCGTCATGTTCGGCAACCCCGAGACCACGACGGGCGGCCGCGCCCTTAAATTCTTCTCTTCGGTGCGTATCGACATTCGCCGTATCGATAGCATTAAGCTTAAGGACGAGGTTATCGGTAACCGCGTGCGCGCTAAGGTCGTTAAGAACAAGGTGGCAGCTCCGTTCCGTTCTGCTGAGTTCGACATTATGTACGGTACGGGCATCTCTAAGGAGGGCTCGATTCTGGACATGGCTGTCGAGTGCGGCATCTGCAAGAAGATGGGCTCCTGGTTTGCCTATGGCGAGGACAAGCTCGGCAACGGTCGCGAGGCCGCCAAGGCTTTCCTGCGCGAACACCCCGATTGCGCCGACGAGATTGAGCATAAGGTCCGTCTTGCCTGCGGGCTTGAGTTTGATGACGATGCTCCGTCCGAGGTAGAGCTGACCGATCAGCCTGCGCCTGAGGAGTTTGACGAGCTTTACGCCATCGATGGTTCCGCCATGCTCGATGATGACGACGAGTAGCGGTTACGCTCATGTCGTATACGGTTACCGAGGCCACGGTCGTCTTTTCCGATAAGAAGGCGGCCTCCTCGTTCTCGAGCGGGTATGCGTCCAAAAAGCCTTGCGCACATATCGATTGTGAGCTTGAGGGCGGTTTTGAGCGGTCCATTTGGATTCCCGTGCGGGTCGCGCGCCTGTATGTCAAAAACCGCCCCGATCTTCCCTGTGATTGGGATAACTTTCGTGAGGCGGTGCAGCTCATCGAGCGTAAATGTGCACTTACCATGGTGACCGAGATGTTATCGCGCCGCGACCATGCGACGGGTGAGGTCCGTGACAAGTTGGCTCGCTACGGCTTTCGCCAGCCCGCGATTGATTTCGCCGTCGAGCGCGCCACCGAGTATCGCTTTTTAGACGAGAACCGCTTTTGCTCGTACTTTATCGAGGAACGCAAGCGGCGCGGTTGGGGACAGCGCAAAATCGAGACCGAGCTCAAGCGACGTCATGTTGTGCTCGATGACATTCCCGGTTATCCCGAGGATTATTTTGCCGTCGAAGACGATTTGGCGCGTGCGTCAGCCCTGCTCGCCAAGCGGCGTGTTCCAGAGACGCGCGGATTCGAAAAACTGGTTCGGTTTTTGATGGGCAAGGGCTTCTCGTATCACATCGCCGCCGATGCCGTTAAGGTACGTCTCGATGCCGAATGCGAGGAATGTGCGCTTTAGGCGTATGCGTTTTGTGGCCCCGCCGTTCACCGCGTTTTAGCCGCCGTACTGGGGCCATTTATTTGACAGTTGTTGTGGTTCAACGTACGATAAACACTGTCATTTGCTTTGTGATATGTGCTCATCTGTGATGAGTTTGTTTATATGTTTATCTGTATCCGACCCGCATAAGCTGCGCCCATATTACTCAAATGTCGCGAGCCGTTCATAAGGACGGTTCGTTTTGTTGTGTAACGAATCCATAAAAAGGAGTGAGCATGCCTATCATCGCAGCGCTCGTTGGCATCGTTTTGGGTGCCATCGCCGCCATTGCCTACATGCGCACCGCCAAGCAGGGTAGTCTTCACGAGGCCGACGAAAAGATCCAGTCGGCACACGCACAGGCTGAGTCCCTGATCGGTGATGCAAAGCGTCAGGCCGAGACCCTCAAAAAAGAGTCTCTGCTCGAGGCTAAAGAGGAGATCATCAAGAACAAGCAGGCCGCCGAGGCCGAGGACAAGCAGCGTAAGAGTGAGATTCGTACGCTCGAGAACCGCGTGATGCAGCGCGAGGAATCCCTCGATCGCCGCAACGACGCTCTCGACAAGCGCGAGCATCAGCTGTCCAGTCAGGCCGGTCAGGTCGAGAAGCGCTCCCGCGAGCTCGAGGAGCTCTGCGCAAAGCAGACCTCCGAGCTCGAGCGTATCGCCGACCTTACCCGCGAGGATGCCCACAAGGAGCTCCTCGATAAGGTTCGCGGCGAGGTCACCCACGAGGCTGCCACGATTATTCGCGAGTCCGAGCAGCAGGTTCGCGCCGAGTGCCACAAGACCGCCCAGGAGATTCTTTCCCTGGCGATTCAGCGCTGCGCTGCCGACCACACTGCCGAGGTCACCGTTACCTCCGTGCACATTCCCTCTGATGACCTCAAGGGCCGTATCATCGGTCGCGAGGGTCGCAACATCCGGACCTTCGAGCAGGTTTCCGGCGTCAACCTCGTGATCGACGACACGCCCGAGACCGTCGTTCTTTCGAGCTTCGATCCGGTCCGTCGTGAGACCGCCCGTGTTGCTCTGGAGAACCTCATCGCCGACGGCCGCATTCACCCCGCCCGCATCGAGGAGATGTATCACAAGGCTGCCGACCTGGTTCAGCAGCGCGTGCGCGAGGCTGGCGAGCAAGCTGCATTCGATACCGGCATTCACGACCTGCACCCCGAGATCGTCAAGACCCTTGGTGCCCTGCGCTACCGTACCTCGTTTGGTCAGAACGTGCTTCAGCACTCCCTCGAGGTCTCTGACCTGTGCGGCGTAATGGCTTCCGAGCTTGGCCTGGACGTTGTTACCGCCAAGCGCGCCGGCCTGCTGCACGACCTGGGCAAGGCAATCGACCATGACGTCGAGGGCCCGCATGCCGTCATCGGCGCCGAGCTTGCCCGCCGTTATGGCGAGAAGCCCGTTATCGTCCACGCTATCGAGGCTCACCATGCCGACGTCGACCCCAACACGGTGCTCGATGTCCTGGTACAGGCCGCCGATGCTGTCTCTGCCTCTCGCCCCGGTGCCCGTCGCGAGTCTGCCGAGAACTACATCAAGCGTCTTGAGAAGCTCGAGGAGATTGCCAACTCCCATGATGGCGTCGAGCGTACCTATGCCATGCAGGCTGGTCGCGAGGTCCACGTCATGGTTCAGCCGGACAAGATCTCCGATGCCCAGTCCACGGTCCTGGCTCATGATATCGCCCATCAGATCGAGGAAGAGATGGAGTATCCCGGTCAGGTGCGCGTCGTCGTGATTCGCGAGAGCCGCGCTGTCGATATCGCTAAATAACATGAGCGACGCGAACGAGCTCATCTCATTTATCGCGTCGATGTCGGGGGAGGGCAACCTTCGCGTCGAGGAGAACCTTGGCGAGGGGTATGTCCGCCTCCGCGTTTCGGAGGCCGAGCGGCGCCAGGCAAAGCACGATATTCAGCATGTCGAGGATATCGTCATCGAAATGCTCCGTAATGCTCGCGATGCTGGCGCCGACAAGGTCTATCTCGCCACGACCAAGGAAGATGGCGACCGCACGCTTGTCTTTCTGGATAACGGTTCGGGCGTTCCGCAGGATATGCAAGAGCGAATCTTCGATGCCCGCGTTACCTCCAAGCTCGAGAGCATGAAGATGGACCGTTGGGGCGTTCACGGTCGTGGCATGGCATTGTTTTCGATCAAGCAGAACACCGACGAGGCCCGTGTGGTCACGTCCGGCGTCGATCTTGGTTCAGCCTTTAAGGTGAGCGTTGCAGCCGACCGCCTTAGTGAGCGTGCCGATCAGTCCAGCTGGCCCCAGGCCGTCAAGGATGAGGACGGACGTTATGTCTGTGCTCGCGGCCCGCATAATATTATTCGCGCTGCCTGTGAGTTTGCGCTCGAGGAGCTGCGTGGTTGCGATGTTTATCTTGGTTCTCCGTCTGAGATTGCCGCGACCCTTTATGCTCAGGCGTCAAGTCGGCTCGATACGTCTCGTCTCCTGTTTATTGATGACGAGAGCGAGCTTCCGGTTGTTGATCGTCTAGGCCTTGCCTCTGATGCCGAGGACTTTATCCGCATCTGTTCGGGTTTGGGTCTTGAGATGTCCGAGCGCACGGCCCATCGCATTTTGGCAGGGCAGATTAAGCCCGTTCGCGGTGTGACTGCGCGTCTGCTGCGCGAGCGTGACTCATCCTCGCATGCGCCGGCTCCTGTCGATCTCGCGAAGGATCGTCGTGGGCTACGTATTGCCAAGGATGACATGGCACAGTTTTCGCGCGCTGTGGAGCGCGACTTTAATGACCTTGCTGCCCGGTACTATCTCAACCTTTGCGGCGACCCAAAGATTCGCGTTTCGCGTGATCGAATCACCGTGACATTCGATCTTGCCAAAGAGGAATAGTGCCTTTACCGAGTCCACTCGGTACGATACAGTTATTGCAGTTAAAACGTACTTTTAAACGCAGGAGTTTCTTCATGGATTGCCTGAAGGTATCAAGCAAATCATCGCCCGCGTCCGTTGCCGGCGCCATCGCCGGCATGGTCAAGGATGGTGTGCCCGTTAACATTCAGTGTGTCGGCGCCGGTGCGGTCAACCAGGCCATAAAGGCCGTGGCTATCGCGCGCGGTTTTTTGATTCCAACCGGATTTGATATTTCCTGCGCGCCCGTGTTCTCCGACATCCTTATTAACGGGGAGTCGCGCACGGCCATTCGTCTTTCTATTTACGTTCACCAGATCAATCGAGCTGCTATGGATAACGTCATCATTGATGATGTTAAGCCTGTGGCATAGCTTCTGCTTGCCTCGATTCGCCTCCCTTCCATCGTTAGGACTTATGCACATGGACCAGCGTTCCGTACGCGATATTCTTTCCGGTAAAACCTACTTTATCCGCACCTTTGGCTGCCAGATGAATCAGCATGATTCCGAGCGCGTGAGCGGTCTGCTCGATTCGTATGGTTGCCTCATGGCGCTCGATCCCGAGCATGCCGATATCGTTGTCTTCATGACATGCTGTGTGCGTGAGGCCGCCGATACTCGCCTGTACGGTCAGTGCAATTCCTGCAAAAGCCTGCCGCCTTCGCCTTCGGGCAAGCGCGTGGTTGCCGTTGGTGGTTGCATCGCGCAGCGCGATGGCGAGGGTCTGCTCACCAACGTCGATAACGTCAATGTCATCTTTGGCACGCATTCCATCGCACATGTGGCCGAGCTCATTGCCGAGGCGTTCCTGGACGGCAAGCGTCATATCCGCACCAATGAGCATGAGGATACGGATGCCATGAGTATGCCGTGGCACCGTGAGACGCAGTATCACGCCTGGGTGCCCATCATGACGGGCTGCAATAACTTCTGCACCTACTGCATCGTGCCGTACGTGCGCGGTCGCGAAAAGAGCCGCCCCTTCGAGGAGATTGTCGACGAGGTGACCGGTTTGGTGCGCCAGGGCGTGCGTGAGATTACGCTGCTGGGCCAAAACGTTAACTCATATGGCCGCGATTTGTTTGGTAAGCCGCGCTTTGCCGACTTGCTGCGCGCCGTGGGCGATACGGGCGTGGAGCGCATCTTCTTTACGTCTTCGCATCCCAAGGACCTGCTGCCCGAGACCATCGACGCCATGGCCGAGACGCCTGCCGTTATGCCGCAGCTGCACCTGGCCGTCCAGTCAGGTTCGACGCGCATTCTTAAAGAGATGAATCGCCGCTATACGCGCGAGGATTATCTGGGCCTGGTCGATCGCATCCGCAATCGCATGCCCGATATTGCGCTCTCGACCGACATTATCGTTGGCTTCCCGGGCGAGACTGAAGAAGACTTTGAGCAGACGCTCTCACTTGCCGAGACGGTCCGCTATGCTCAGGCCTATACCTTCATCTATTCCAAGCGCGCCGGTACCCCGGCCGCCGAGATTGATGATCCTACGCCGCATGAGGTTATTCTCGAGCGTTTCAACCGCCTGGTTAAGGTTATCGAGACCACGGCACACGAGTATAACCAGGGTGAGCTTCATACTGTGGTTCCGGCGCTCATTGAGGGAACGAGCAAAAAGAATGACGCGGTGCTACTGGGCAAGAGTCCCAAGAATCAGACCGTGCATGCGCCTATCCCAGAGGGTTACAGCATCGACCAGCTTGTTGGCAAGATCGTTGATGTTGACGTTGACGTTGCCAAGACCTGGTATTTGTCTGGCTCCGTTGTGGGCGAGCCGCGCTAATGGTTGCTCCCGGGGCAGGTCTTTCCGCCGTTGCGATCGTCGGTCCGACGGCGGTTGGTAAGAGCGATGTTGCCGATCGTTTGGCAGCTCGTCTTTCGTCCGAAGTGCTGTCGTGCGATGCGATGCAAATCTATCGCGGCATGGATATCGGTACCGCAAAGATGGCGCCCGATGAGTGTACGGCGCCGCTGCGTCTCGTCGACATTGTAGAGCCGGGTGTGGCATATTCTGCTGCGCTTTATCAGGCTGACGCTCGCGCGCATGTTGAACGTCTCCTTGGTTCGGGTTGCCTGCCGGTTTTTTGCGGAGGTACGGGGCTGTATCTTAAGGCTGCCCTTGATGAGATGGATTTTCCCTCGGGCGAGCTTGAGGACGATCGTCGCGTGGGGTATCAGGAACTTGCCGAGCGCATAGGCGAGGAAGCGCTGCACGCGCTGCTTGCCGAGCGTGACCCCGAGTCCGCTGCGGTCATCCACCCCCATAATGTTCGTCGCGTGATTCGCGCGCTCGAAATGCACGATGATGGAGTGTCCTACGCGCAGCAAAAGTCTCAGTTTAGTGTTCCGCGCGAGCATTATCATGCTCTGTGGTTTGGTCTGACGCGCAATCGCGAGGTGCTCTACGAGCGCATTAACCTGCGCGTCGATCTTATGTTTGAGCAGGGCCTTGTCGATGAGGTCCGCGGTCTTATGGACCAGGGACTGGGAGATGCCCTGACGTCGATGCAGGCAATTGGCTATAAAGAGATCATTGATGCTTTCAATGGCGTGTTTTCTATGGATGAGGCTCGCGAACTCATCAAGATGCGTTCGCGTCGCTATGCCAAACGTCAGCTTTCGTGGTTTAAACGCGATGACCGCATCGTGTGGTTCGATATGGATGAATGTACGATCGATGAGGTCGTTGAGGAAATCCTGCATCGTATTGAGGCTGCCTAATGGCCCGTTTCCCCCTTGTTCCCACGGCACCCGAGCCCGAGCGTGCCATATTAGTTGGTGTTGAGTGGCGCGACAATGCGTGGCCGCTCGATCGTTCGCTTGACGAGCTTGAGCGCCTAGCCCATACGGCTGGCGCCCAGTGTGTGGCGCGTTTGTCACAGCGTCTGGTTAAGCCGTATCCAAAATCGTTTATCGGTTCCGGTAAGGTTGAAGAGCTGTGCGGCCTGGTGCATCGTATGGATGCCGATGTCGTTATTTTTGACGACGACCTGACGCCCTCGCAACAATCCTATTTGGAGAAAGCCGTGGGCGAGCCGGTAAAGATTATCGATCGCACAGCACTGATCCTGGATATCTTTGGCCTGCATGCTCAGACGCGTGAGGGACGCCTACAGGTACAGCTGGCGCAGCTTCAATATCTGTTGCCTCGTCTGCGCGGTATGTGGAGCCATCTTGCCAAGGAGCAGACGCGCGGCGGCATCGGTTCGCGCTTTGGCCAGGGTGAAAGCCAGCTCGAGGTTGACCGTCGCTTGATTCGCAATAAGATTGCCGCGCTTCGTCGTGAGCTTAAGCAGGTTGAACAGCGTCGCGATGTCCAGTCCAAGAGCCGCATTGAGTCACCGGCATTTCGCGTCGCGTTAGCCGGTTATACCAATGCCGGTAAATCGACGTTGCTCAATCGACTGACCGGCTCTACGGTACTTTCGCAGGACAAGCTGTTTGCTACGCTCGACCCGACGACGCGTTCGTATCGCCTGCCCGGCGGTCGCGGCATGACGATTACCGATACCGTCGGTTTTATTCAAAAGCTGCCGCATGGTCTGGTCGATGCCTTTAAATCGACGCTGTCCGAGGTGTTGGGTGCCGATTTAATTCTCAAAGTCGTAGATGCGTCTGACGAGGACTATGAGCGGCAGCTGGAGGCTGTCGACCGCGTGCTTGATGAGATCGGCGCCGGCGAGCGTTTGACGCTTACGGTGTTCAATAAAATCGATCTTCTCGATAGCGTTGATCGATTGAGTTTCCGTCGTCGTTATCCGGAAGCTGTTCTGTTCTCGGCCCAAACGGGCGAGGGGCTCGACGATCTCGTCGATCGCATTGCTCGCGAGGCGGCCGCCACCGATGTGCTGCTTTCAGCCGACATTCCATATCGTGAAGGTGCACTCATCACAGTCGTGCATGAGCAGGGGACCCTTTTGCACGAGGAATATCTTGAGGATGGCGTTCGTATTGTGGCGAAACTGCCGGCTCGTATTGCACCGCGGCTCGAGCGTTATCGCACCGAGTAGGCGAGCTCCAAAATGCCCAGTATGATGGGCTGATGTAGCAGATAAAAGGGGAGTGCATGACGTCCAAGGCTGGCGAGCGCCGGCAGGGGGTTGGCGTAGGCCCAGCTAGGGACGGTCTTATCGATTCCCCGCGCTATATGTGCGGCGAAGTATCCTGCAAGATACATAAAGATAAACGGGATGATGGGGTAGTAATCACCTGAAACAAACCCAGGGCTCGGAAATCCCAGCCACGCCAGGTAGGGGACAGGGTAGATCGTTTTGGGGATGCTCCAGGTGAGGGCGAACAACACAAGGCATAGGGACATGCCCCATCTCGCCGATATCTTCTTAAGGACGGGATCGGTCAACGCCACGATGCCGGTACATGCGGTCATGCAGTAGATGATGCCAAAATTAACTGAATCGTCTACTGAGACAAGTGTTGTTGCCAACCAGACGACGAGTGCTGCTAAGGCGTATTTGGCGGCACGTTTGATATTGTTGCGCGAAAGGGTGCACATCCAACCCGCGATAAACAAAAATACCCAGCTGATGCTGGCGCGCCAGATGTCTTGAAAGACAGTCTGGGTAAACCAGGGCATATCCCAGTCGTACAGGTAGGCGAGATCGTAGCAAGCGTGAAAACCTGCCATTGAAATCATCGTAAACCCGCGGACGGTATCAAAGATGGTGATGCGTTTTTGCATTACGCGAACCGGCGCATCAAGCCGACGACTTTGCCCAAAATAACGGGATTTGTTGCATAGATAGGCTCCATGGTGTCATTCTCGGGCTGCAGGCGTACGCGTCCCTGCTCCTTGTAGAACGTCTTGACGGTCGCTGAACCATCAATCATGGCCACGACAATTTCGCCGTTCATGGCACTCTTTTGTTCACGGACGATGATGTAATCGCCATTGAAGATGCCGACATTGATCATTGAGCTCCCATGCACTTCAAGGATAAAGGAACCCTGATCGGTGGCGATTTCGGTCGGGATAGTAAAAGTGTCTTCGATATTCTGTTCGGCCAGAATGGGAATCCCAGCCGCAACGCGACCAACGAGCGGTAGCGAGACCGTTCCGCGAGGTGCGGTGGGCTCGTCAGATTTAGAAATTGAGACAGAGGAGCCGTCCTCGTTAAAGAGTTCCAGGGCGCGCGGTTTGGTGGCATCGCGCTTGAGCAGCCCGCGCGCCTCCAAGGCAGATAAGTGGGCGTGCACGGTGCTGGGGGAGGAAAGGCCCACGGCAGATGCCATCTCGCGCACACTGGGCGGATAACCCTTCTCCTGCTGATATTCCTTGATGAAGTCGTAAATTTGCTGCTGACGCTTGGTAATTTTGCGAGCCATCAGGGCATCCTCTCTACCCATGTCAAACAAATGTTCGAATTTTGCTTGACAGGAACAACTGTTCGAAGATAATAATAACCGAACATTCGTTCTCGCGCTAGACATTTTTGTCCGCGCGGCTTGATAAAACTGTTCTCAGCAAAACACGCGAGAGGAGAACATGATGAACGCAACGAATATGGTCCAGGGAAACCTTGCCCTTAAACTCGAGACGCCTGCAAAACCCACTTTTACGGTTGTTCAGGGTGGCCGCTCCGGCTTTCAGCCTTTGACCGTAAAGTCTGCTCGCAATCAGCAGGCTGTAGTTGCGCCGGCCCGCGTTGCCCTGAAGGTTCCGACGATTGTCGCCGTTGCCGTTGCGCTTACGCTCTTCGTTGTCCTCGCTACGTCGGTCTTTAGCGCTCGTCACGCCGCGTATGCCGAGTCCGTTTCCAACGTTACCTACGAGACTATTCGCGTTCAGCCTGGTGATTCTCTTTGGTCGCTTGCCGAGGAATATCCTATCGAAGGCCTTTCCACGCAAGAGACTTCCGACATGATCCGTAACGTCAATCATCTGGAGCATGGTTCGCTCGCCGCCGGTGCGCATCTTAAGGTTCCTGCTCGTTCGTAATCATTATCGCGCTGCGCATGGTACCCTTGTTATCGTTTAAGAGGAGGTACCATGCGCTGTCCCAAATGTGGCAAGGCACATACCCGCGTCGTTGATTCCCGTATGCAGGAGTCAAATAACACCATTAAGCGCCGTCGCGAATGTTGTTCGTGTAACTATCGCTTTACAACGTTTGAGCGATGCGAAGACCCAATCGAGGTCATTAAGTCAGACGGAACCAAGCAGCGGTTCGATCGCAATAAGCTGCTCGTCGGCTTGATGCGCGCCACCATCAAGCGTGATATCGATACTAAGAAGCTCAATGAGATTATCGACGACATCGAGGTCGAGCTGCGCTCTCGCACGCTGACGGCCGTCACGTCCCATGAGTTGGGTGACATGGTGCTCAAGCGCTTGGCCAAGATCGACAAGGTGGCCTACATCCGCTTTGCCTCGGTCTACCGCGATTTCAAAGACGTCGATGAGTTTCTGCAAGAGCTCGACAAGCTAAGGTGATTCCATGTCCTGCATTACCGTCAACATAAAGCGTCTCGACCCCACCGTCGAGCTTCCCAAATACGCCCATCCCACCGATGCCGGCTTGGATCTGCGCTCCAACGAGGACTGCGTCCTGAAGCCCTTCGAACGTCGTCTGGTCTCTACCGGGCTGGCCATCGCCCTGCCCGATGGCTACGCCGGCTTCGTCCAGCCCCGCAGCGGCTTGGCCATCAAGCAGGGCCTGTCTATAGTCAATACGCCGGGCCTCATCGACGCCCACTACCGAGGAGAACTCAAGGTTATCCTCATCAACCTGGATCCCTCCAACAACATCCAAATCAACAAAGGCGACCGCATAGCCCAACTCGTCATCCAAGAAGTCCCCACGGTCAACCTCATAGAAGTAGAAGAACTAGACGAAACCGACCGAGGCAAAGGAGGCTTCGGCTCCAGCGGCGTCGCCTAGGGACGCTCGTATCCCTCCCGCCCGTCGCTTACCTATATCATTCCATGCTCAAACATTCTCGCTTCGCAGGGGCGCACGGATCCCGCTTTCGCCTGAGCCCCATACATATCATCCCGTGCTCAAACATTCTCGCTTCGCTGCGAAACTGCGCGCGGGACGATATGTATGGGGCTCAGGCGAAAGGGCTACATGCTTGACATAAAACAATCTTTCTAGTTAGCCGATGCGATAAAGGGATGCCTCCTTTGTCGCATCGGCTAACTCTATTTATATTTTCCTGTTTTACCTTTGCAGGTTCTAATGGAGGGGATACCGAAGTAGCTGCTAGTAAGTAAACGTAGCCGCTCAGCGGGAGCCGCCCATATATCGTTCCACGCGCAGTTTCGCAGCGCAGCGAGAATGTTTGAGCATGGAATGATATATGGGCGGCTCCCGCTGAGCGGCGGACCTTCGTCTACCTGATATGAGCGGGTTTTCCGCCCCAGTAGAAGCGGCAGAAGGCTCGTTTGCGCTTTTGGGGTTTGCCTACTAGCTCCATGGTGGCGATGGCTATGTCTTCGGCTGCGTGGGGGCGGCGTAGTACTTCGCCGTTGATGAGTAGCGCTTTGAGCGACTCAGGGTGGTCGTGCAGGTGACGAAGCGTCACGATGAGTTCTCGTGCGGTGGTGACGTGCATGCTGGCGCCCATGCCGGTAAGCATCGTGGTGTTGGCCTTTTCCTGACCGTATGATTTGCCCAGCAGGATCATCGGCAGATGTGCGCATAGGCACTCGGTGACCGTGAGTCCGCCCGATTTGAGGATTGCCAGGTCGCAGCCGTGCATGAGGGCCGCCATGTCGTCCACGTAGTCCAGAACCGTGACGTTGTCGAGTTTCATGGCGTCGAAGAGCGTCTTGAGTCGGGTGGCGTATTCCTTATCCTTGCCCGGTAAAAAGACAAAGTGCATGTCCTCAAAGCTGCGTAAGAAGGGGAGCGTGTGGTCCATCGCGGCACGGAAACGCACGTATGGTTGAGGCAAACTGGCGCCGGCCATCACCAATACGACGGTTTTGTCTATGGGGAGATTGAACTTGCTGAGCTCATCCTCGCGTTTGTAATCGGTATCGAAACCGGCTCGGATGGGGATGCCCGTTATGCGGATCTTTGACTCGGGAACTTTGCGCGGGCGCAGCGTTTCGGCCATAAACTCGTTGGCCACGCAGAACAGGTCGGTGTCCTTGTGGGGCCAAAATCCTTCGACTTCATAGTCTGTTGGTACGCAGATGACCGGATAATCGATACCCGTAATTACGCGGGCGCCCACGGCAACATTGGCTGCTGTGATGTGCGTTGCGACCACGGCTATAGGCCTGCGGCGACGAATATATTCGTTGAAGGCGGGGAACATAATTCGCGACCATGCCGTGCCGCCACCCCAGAGAAGATGTCCCGTAAGCGTATATCGCCAGGTCAGGTCGTAAATGGGGCGTGTGGCTCCCGTAAAAGAAGCCGCGGTCTTATTGCCGTCGAATTTAATACGTCCAAAATCAAGGATATCGAGCACTTCAATTTCAATATCCTCAGAGATTCCCTTGGTGCCGCGGATAAGGTCAAATGCTTGTGCAATCGCGTTGGCGGCGGCTTTGTGGCCCGATCCAACCGATGCGTGCACAATGGTTACCAGGGGTTTTTGTGCAGGTAAAACGGTCATTTGCTCCGGTTGGGGAGTGGCTTGCATGGGCAGGGGAGCGCTATTGCTCGTCTGCGTTTGATCCATCGATAACTCCCCTTCAGCTTTGTTACGCGATTTATCATTGTAGTGCATGAGTGTCATGTTCACGTAAATTTGGGTATGAGCGCAAAGAACGACAATGTTTCGACGAGAGGATTCTTCATGACTACCGATCAGCCGATTGATGTTGCGATTATCGGTGGAGGCCCCGCGGGCTATGCTGCCGCCATTTACGCTGCGCGTGCCAACCTGACGACGACTGTGATTGAGCAGGGCATGTCGGGCGGACAGATCGCCACGACCAATGAAGTCGAGAACTATCCGGGCATTCCGCTCTTGAGTGGCGCCGAACTCGGCGAGCGTTTTCAGCAGCATGCAGAGGGCCTGGGAGCACAGGTCGCATGGAGCATGGTTACGGGTATCGATTACGATGCCGATGCAGCGCTGTTTACGGTGCATCACGACATGGGCGATACGCTGGCCTCGAGCGTTATCGCTTGCATGGGTGCCACCCCGCGTCCGGCAGGTTTCGCTGGCGAGGATACCTATCGCGGTCGTGGCGTTTCATATTGCGCAACATGTGACGGCATGTTCTTCCGCGGCAAACAGGTCTTTGTAATCGGTGGTGGCAATTCGGCATGCGAAGAGGCACTGTTCCTGTCAGACATTGCCAGCAGTGTGACCATCGTTTTGCGCCGCGACCAGTTCCGTGCGCCTGATGGTGTTGTTCAGAAAGTACTCGAAAAGGACAATATTACAGTTAGGTACCAAACTAGTATTGTGGAGCTTTCTGGTGAAGCGATGCCCACGACAATTACGTTCAAGGACAATGCAAGCGGTAAGACGCATGCTGAGACCTTTGAGCCTGGCTCGTTTGGCATCTTTGTCTTTACCGGGACGCAACCCCATACCGAGCTTGTTGAGCATCTTGTCGATCTGGCGCCTGATGGCGGCATTTTGACTGATGAATCCATGGCGACCCGCACGCCAGGTCTATTTGCTGCTGGCGATATCCGTTCCAAGCGCTTACGTCAGGTTGTGACCGCCGTTTCTGACGGAGCCATAGCAGCAACGAGCGCATACGCGTTTCTCCGCGGATAAGTACGATAATATATCTTATGTAAGGTTGCTATCTTTAAAACAAAGTGGTTGGACGGTGCATCAATGTGCTGTCCAACCACTTTTACTTTCCTGCTATATAGTATGCAAAACTAGATAACCTAGAATACAATATAGCTAATGAACGGAGGATCCTTATGAACCACGCCAAACGCGTTATCCCGATGTCCGATTCGTCGGTCAGCATTAAGCCTGAGGATATTCAGCCCACTGTGCTGCCCGATGCATTTATTCAGTCCGATATCGTGCGCAAACTCAATACGTTGAGTCTGCCGCGCTATGACCAGTTGCCCAATGTGACGCTCTACCGCGACCAGGTCATTGAGTATGTTGCGCTGTGGATGGAGCCGCTGTCTATTTGCGTTGAGCAGCCTGTCATTACGCCATCGATGATCAATAACTACGTGAAGGTCGGTCTGGTGCCTGCTCCGGTCAAAAAGCAGTATGGTCGCGAGCAGATTGCCCGCCTGATCGCTATCTGCATCTTTAAGCAGGTGCTACCTATTGCTGCGGTGCAGGCGCTCTTTAACATTCAGCGTTTGAGCTACGATGCCCCGACGGCCTTCGACTATGTGGTCGATCAGCTCGAGGCATCGATTCGTTCGGCGTTTTCTGTCGAGCAGACGCCGGTTCCCGATACGGCGCATCAGGTAACGCGTGAGTCGCTGCTTGTGCGCAGCGCGGTTTCATCCTTTGTTTCGAAAGCGTACCTGATGAGCTATCTCAAGTTCAACGGGTTTAATAGCTAGCCGACGTATAAAACGGGCGGGACAAAGAGCCATCTGTCGCTTTGTCCCGCCCGTTTTTTTGCTTGGTTGGACTTTATTTGCCCGAAGCTACGCCCATGCCGTAGCCGATGATCAGGCCGTGCATCTCGGCGTAATAGGAATCCAGGCCGTTGCAGGGCATGATGATGGTCTTGGAGCCGGGCCAATGTTCGACAATGCGATCAGTAAGCGCTTGGGCTCCAGCTTCGTTCTCAACGTGATCGATGATGACCTCACCGCCCGTAAAGCCCTCGGATTCCATAGTGTCGATGATCTTGTTGAGCATCTTCTTTTCGCCACGCGTGTGCCCCACGAGTTCGATTTTACCGGCCTCACTCGCCGTGCCCAAAATGCGGATATTGAGCTTGTTGGCAATGACGCCGGCTGCCTTAGGGATACGTCCGGCTTTGGCGAGGTTTTCGTAATTGCACAAACTGAAGAGGATTTTGCTGTTCTGTTCAAGGCTATCGAAGTATGCGCAAGCATCCTCGAATGAGACATTCGGATTGTCTGCAAGATAGCGGTCGAACAGCAAGAAAATGAGGTCCATTTTGCCGCCAGCTGCGCGTGAATTGACTAGATGAATCTGTCGGTCGGGCTCCTCGGCAAGAACCATATCGCGAGCAGTGGCTGCCGCGTTGTAGCTGCCCGACACACCTTCAGAGATCGGCATGCAGATGGTCTTGTCTGCCAATTTGAAGAGCTCGGCCCACTCCCCTACGCTGGGACAAGCGCTCGAAGAAGCGTTCGTCTCCGCCTGAACAGCGCAGTTGAGCTCATGAACATCGAGCGAAAGGTCATCGACGAATTCACGCTCCCCCACTCGAATTTTGAGGGGCGCAAATGCAAAGGTGGTATAGGGCGCGGTCGGTTGCCAATCGCGGAGGTTGCAGCTTGAATCGGAGATAAGTGCCCAGCTCATAGAGGGTCCTTTCTAATTGTTCATCAACAATTATAGCCTTCTTGCAAACCGAATGGACGGCTATCTAGTTTTGAATACTAGATAGCCGTCTAAGCCTTGATTATCGACTTCATCCGAACACCTCCCACATTCATCCGCACATGTGCGGATGAATGTGGGAACCCGA
>UQPL01000004.1:0-25515 GCA_900542895.1 uncultured Collinsella sp.
CCACCATTCCACCCCCAATATGTTGTAAAACACCCCCGAGCATATGTTCGAAAACACAATATGTTGTGTTTACAGCAAAGGCGGGATGCCACCTGTGGCACCCCGCCTTTCAACCTCAACCTTCAAGTTGACCTTGAGGCGATTTTTGCGTCCCTTTACATGGCGTTCACATCGCCCCCAAACTCCCCCACCCAAGGCACGTGCGGCCCACCACCGCGACGACAAGTGGCGAAAAATGGGACGGGCCCCAGATTGCCCATGCGCGCGCAAAAGCACGCCGCAGCAATCTGGGGCCCGTCCCCAAATACCTATAAATATGCAGGCCAGCGATGTGTTAACGATGCGCCAGCGGATGCGCCGCCAGATAGACCTCGGTCAGTTGCGTGCGGTCGACATGCGTGTAGACCTGCGTGGTCGAAATATCGGCATGGCCCAAAATCTCCTGCAGCACACGCAGGTCGGCACCGCCCGCGAGCATGTGGGTGGCAAAGGAGTGGCGCAAGGTATGGGGATGGAGCCCCACCAGCCCCACCTGACGCCCATACCGCTCGCATATCGCATGCACGGCCTGGCGCGACAGGCGACGTCCGTTCTTATTTAAAAAGACCGCCGAGGTCTCGGTTCCGCGGGCATGGGCCGCCAAGCGAGAACGTCCCTCAGTTACATAGAGCATCAGAGCTCGCGCCGCGCTTCCCACCAGCGGGGACAGGCGTTCCTTTGAGCCCTTACCGCGAACGAGTACAAAGCCATCGTCAATATGGATATCGCCCACATCGAGCCCCACCAACTCGCTCACACGCAAACCGCATCCGTAGAGCACTTCCAAGATGGCATGGTCGCGCAAGCCCATCTCGCCCTCGGGGAAGTCTTGATCGAGCAGAGCCGAGACATCCTCCACCGATAGATACTCCGGCAAACGCTCAGCCTTTTTAGGCAGGCGCAACGCCGCCGTTGGATTTTGGGCTACAGCCCCATCGCGCACCAAAAAGGCATGCAGGCCCTTCACGGCTGCAAGCGCACGCTCCACCGAGGCATCGGAATAGCCCCCATCGCGACGGTCGGCGACAAAGCCCTCCACGACCTGACGAGTCACCTCTTCAAAAGACACAATACCCGCCCGCTCCAGATAGGCGCAGTACGTCGTCAGGTCACGACGATAGGCCGCAATCGTGTTGCGCGCCAAACCCCGCTCGACCGCGAGGTAATCGAGATACTCCCCCGCCGCCACGGCGAGCGACGAGGGAGTAGCTTCGGTATGTTCCTTATTCGCCGGCACCCTTAGTCCGTAGCGAGGTTCATGGGCGTCACCTGCAGACGGTCGACACCCTCGTGCTGGCCGATCGAAGCGCGTACGAACTCGCGGAACAGCGGCTGCGGGTTGGTCGGGCGGCTCTTGAACTCGGGATGAGCCTGGGTTGCCACATACCACGGATGCACGTCGCGCGGCAGCTCGACCATCTCGACCAGGCGCTCGTCAGGCGACAGACCCGAGATAACCAAACCGGCGTCCTCGAGCTGGTCGCGGAAGGCGTTGTTGAACTCAAAGCGGTGACGGTGACGCTCGTAGACGAGTTCCTCGCCATATGCCTCGCGAGCAAGGGTATCGGCGGCGAGCTTGCACGGATAGGCGCCCAGGCGCATGGTGCCGCCCTTCTCGGTCACGTCCTCCTGCGAGCTCATCAGATCGATGACACTATACGGGCCATCCGGATCGAACTCAGAGGAGCTGGCGCCGGCAAGGCCGACGACATTGCGCGCAAATTCGCACACGGCCACCTGCATACCCAGGCAAATGCCCAGATACGGAATCTTGTGCTCACGGGCAAACTCGGCCGCGAGGATCTTGCCCTCCAGGGCGCGCTTGCCAAAGCCGCCGGGGACCAGGATGCCCGAGGCGTCGCCCAGAACCTCGGAGACATTCTGCTCGTCGAGGCTCTCGCCGTCGACCAGCTGGACGTCCACATGGCGATCGTAGAAGACGCCCGCATGGTGCAGGGCCTCGATAACCGACAGGTACGCATCGGGCAGCTGCGTGTACTTGCCCACGACGGCGATCTTCACCTTGTCGGCGTGATGGTTGGCGTGATTCTGTTTGCGCAGGAACTCGTTCCACTCGCTCATGTCGCGCTCACGCGGGTCCAGACCCAGGCGCTCGCAAATGCGCAGGTCAAAGTCCTGCTCGGCAAGCAGCTGCGGAACATCGTAAATGCTCGCGCAGTCCTCGTTGGTAAAGACGCAATCGGTGTCGACGTCGCAGAAGCTTGCGATCTTTCCGCGGATAGCGTCATCGATATGGTGGTCGGAGCGCAGCACGATAATATCGGGCTGGATGCCAAAGCTGCGGAGCTCCTTGACGGAATGCTGTGTGGGCTTGGTCTTGACCTCGTGGGCGGCGGCGATATAGGGAACGAGCGACACGTGGATGTAGCAGACGTTCTCGGGGCCGGCCTCCTTGCGGTACTGACGGATGGCCTCGACAAACGGCTGGGACTCGATGTCGCCAATCGTGCCGCCCAGCTCGGTGATGACTACATCGGAGCCGGTCTGCTCCTCGATGCGGCGGAACTTGTCCTTAATGGCATTGGTGACGTGGGGAATCACCTGCACGGTACCGCCCAAAAAGTCGCCGCGACGCTCGCGGGCGATTAGGCTTTTGTAGATGGCACCGGTCGTAAAGTTGGAATCGCGGGTCAGGTTCTCATCAATAAAGCGCTCGTAATGACCCAGGTCCAGGTCGGACTCGTAACCATCCTCGGTAACGAAGACCTCACCATGCTGGAACGGGCTCATGGTACCGGGGTCGACGTTCAGATACGGGTCGGCCTTCTGCATCGTTACTTTGTAGCCACGCGACTTGAGCAGACGGCCCAGCGAGGCCGCGGTGATACCCTTGCCCAGGGACGAAACCACGCCACCGGTTACGAACACATGCTTGGTCATATTGAGTTACCTGCGCTTCCCGTAGAAGTTGTTTATCCACATCTTACGGGTCTTCATTGTAATACTCGCGCCGCGGACCGTTCGCAATTTTTCTCGCGTGCGATTGCATTTCTCAATCTTGAAACAAAACGCCGCCCGGTTTCCCAGGCGGCGTCGCTATGGCAAGGGTTACATGCTGCTATCGATCAGCAACCTCGTCCTCAAGCATTTCTTGAACGAGCATGCCAGTACGGACGCCCTCAAGATACCACTCGCCACGTTCGGTGAGGCAAATGCCATTTGCAAGCTGACCGCCGTCGTCGCTATAACGCGAGACGACATCAATCATGCCTTCGGAATCCAAGCGATCGATTGCGGCGCGGGCACGATACGGCGAAACCCCCACGCGTTCGGCAAGCGTTTTGCGCGAGAAACCATACGGCCCGCCATTGTCTTCGGTTTGCTGGTCGATCTCCATCAACACCAGCACCTCGACACGCTTCATATCGTTGACACTCGCACGACCCTTGCCCGCCATAGCAGCCTCCTCAAACCGAGCACGAGCATCTAACGCGCCGTGCGCGACCGACACACCTCACGATGGCAGGTAATATCCATCATGCGGCATCCCGCCAAGGATGAAACAGTTACGGTTATTGTATACCGCTCTAATTGTTTCTAGGCAGGTAAACGGCTATTTTTCGCCGAAATAGGCGCTTTATTGATCAAAAAGCCGTACCGGGCGCTAACCCGATACGGCCAAAATGCAATGCAATTACCGCGATGCTTCAAACTTAGCGATGGAAGAAACCACGGCGCTCAAACTTGGGCTCGCAGCACACGTTGATACCCAGTTTGCGCAGTACCGTCTCGTCCGTCGGCGAGATGATAACGCTAAAGAAAGCATCGCAACCGCGCAACTGCTCCAGGCCCGAAAGGACGCGAGCGGCCGTCTCACTCGTGGCCGAGGTGATCGACAGCGCCATAAGCGTCTCGTCGGTGTGGAGGCGCGGGTTTTTGCTGCCCAGGAAATGCGTCTTGAGCTTGCTGATGGGCTCGATCGCTTCATCGCTAATGACCTCGAGCTCAAGGTCGACGCCCGAGACATGCTTGAGGGCGTTCATAATGAGCGAACTTGCGGCGCCCAGGCGCGTGGAGGTCTTACCGGTCACCACGGAGCCATCGGGCATGACCATGGCACCCACGGGACCACCCGTCAGCTGCTCCCTGGTGAGGGCCGCCGAGCGCGCCGGTGAGTAGTTCTTATCGATGCCGGCTTTCTTCATGATAATCTTGAGACGGTCGACTTGCTCATCGCCCACGCCGGTACGGCGCACATTTTCGACCGCGGTAAAGTAGCGGCGGACGATCTCCATCTTGGAAGCGTCGCGGCAGGCATCGTCATCGGTGATGGCAAAGCCGACCATATTGACGCCCATGTCCGTAGGACTCTGATAGGGGCTCTTGCCCAGGATCTTTTCCATCAGAGCACGGACCACCGGGAAGGCCTCGACGTCGCGGTTGTAGTTGACCGTGGTCTTGTTGTAGGCCTCCAAGTGGAAGGAGTCGATGATATTGGCATCGTCGAGATCGGCCGTTGCTGCCTCATAGGCGATGTTGACCGGATGCGTGAGGGGCAGATTCCAGACCGGGAAAGTCTCGAACTTGGCGTAGCCGGCGGCGGTGCCGTGCTTGTGCTCGTGATAGAGCTGCGAGAGGCAAGTGGCGAGCTTGCCTGAGCCGGGGCCGGGAGCGGTGACCACGACGAGCGGACGCGTGGTCTCGACAAACTCGTTCTTGCCGTAGCCATCGTCGGACACGATCAGATCGACATCGTGCGGATACCCCTCGATGGGATAGTGCAGCTTGGCGGGAATACCGAGCGCGTTCAGGCGGTTGCGGAACACATCAGCAGCAGGCTGGCCAGCGTACTGGGTGATGACCACAGCCGCGACGGCAAAGCCGTTGCCGCGGAACAGGTCAACCAGGCGCAGCACATCCTCGTCATAGGTAATGCCCAGGTCACCACGAGCCTTGTTTTTCTCGATGTGGTTCGCGTTGATCGCGATGATAACCTCGACATCGTCGGCGATGCTCTTGAGCATGCGGAACTTGCTGTCCGGTTCAAAACCCGGCAGCACGCGACTCGCGTGATAGTCGTCAAACAGCTTGCCGCCAAACTCCAAATAGAGTTTGCCGCCAAACTGCGAGATGCGCTCCTTAATATGAGCGGCCTGCAGCTCGATATATTTCGCGTTGTCGAAACCCTGGCGCATGTATGGCTCCCGTCCCGTTTCCAATTAATGTTCTAGGCGATTATAACGGAGCCCGCCCTCCTCGATACCCAGACCATCAACAGGCACCAACCAAACACGCCCACCGCCCCAAACGATCTACCCCAAACGCACCGCCCCACCACGCCAAGTTGGCGCAGAAACCAAAACGCTCCGCACCAACATCGGCAACATCGCAGGTGGAGCATAAGTCAGCGAACGAACACCAGGGCGAACAAATTGGCATGAAAAGAGGCCGGCATAGACCTTTTGGTCATGCCGGCCTCTTTGAATGACAAGTTGTCGCCCTGGTGCCCGTGCAGCGTCAACCGATCCGCCGTTCGTTAGAACGACGGAACCCATAGGCGCAGCGTCGAGTGGTTCCGGCGTTTGGTAAAACGCCGGAACACAAGAGCGCCCCCTCCCGCGCACGGAACGGGAGGGGGCTAAAGGTAGGAGTCTACCGGTGGGTTGACCCCACCGGACAGACGATGACCAGGTGATCCTTTACAGGATCGTCAAGGTTTCCGTGGGGTACCCGTTGGGTACTTAGAGCAACACGCAGGCGACGGTCAGGATGATGGCGCAGACGACGGAGAGCGCGACGATGAGCTTAAGGGCAAACTTGAGCCAGGTCGTCCACTCGATCTTGGCCAGGGCGAGACCGCCCATGATGGCGCCGGAGGTCGGGGTGAACAGGTTCACGACACCGATGGCGGCGGAGAAGATCATGACCATGACCTCGGGCGAGAAGCCGAGCTTAACAGCCAGCGGTCCCATGATGGGCATGGAGACGGTGGCCATACCGGAGGTCGAGGGGATCAGGAAGGACAGGCCGAAGTAGACCAGGAAGCTCATGGGAGCGAAGATCACACCGGACAGGCCAGCCAGGGCATTGGCGGCAGCGTCGAGGACGTAGACGTCGAGGCCGGTGTTAGCCATGAGGACGGAGATACCACGAGCGAGGGCGATGACGAGAACAACGGACATCATGTCGGCAGCGCCGGTGATGAAGGTGTTGACGATCTGCTTCTCGGACAGGCCACCGATGATACCGATCAGGACAGCCATGAGGAAGAACCAGGTGGAAGCCTCGTCGAAGTACCACTGGCCAATGGGCAGGCCGGTGATCAGGGCAGACCAGCCCTGGACGACGGCGTTACCGTCGGCATCGTAGACAGCGCCAGCGTCAAAGAAGTTGGCGACGCCCTCGTTGAGGTCGGCCAGCGGGATGAAGCCGACGATCATGACGACGAAGGTGAAGGCAAAGGCGATCAGAACACCCTTCTGACGACCGGTGAGCTTGACCTCATTGTGAACCTCGGAAGCAGCCTTGCCGTGAGCCTCTTCGGCGTCCTTGAGCTCCTGCATCGACAGGATGGTGGAACCCTTGTCAGCCTTGACCTTCTTGGCATAGCTCATGACGAAGAAGATGGACATAGCAGTGGTAACAATCCACAGGACGGCACCGAGGCCGATGATGATGGACTGGTTGACCTCAATGCCAACGCCGGTCAGAGCGTCGACGGCAGCGCCGACGGCGAACGGGTTAACCGTGGAGCCCAGGCAGCCGCAGCCAGCGCCGAGCAGGACGGTAGCGGCACCGACCATGGGGTCGAAGCCAGCAGCCATCATGGTAGCGGCGAGCAGGGCGTAGAAGGGAACGGTCTCCTCGCACATACCATAGGTGGTACCACCGAGGGAGAAGATGAGCATCAGCACGGGAATGAGCATGATCTCATTACCCTTAAGCTTCTGCACCAGGACGGCGATGCCGTTGTCCAGGGCGCCGGTCTCGGTCATCATGCCGAGGAAGCCGCCCAGGATCATAACGAAGAGGCAGACGGGCAGAGCGTCAGCGAAGCCCTTAATCGGGGCGGTGCAGAAATCGCTCAGACGGGCGGCAGTAACCGCGCCACCGGACGTGCCGGAGACGATAACGGTAATCACTGCGACAATTGCCAGCAGAGCAAGAAGAATGGTGAACGATGAAGGCATACCGCGCTTTTTCTTAGCGGTCTCAGTCATAGTTCTCATCCCCCCTTCATAAATCATTTACTGATCTCGCCCGAAGCGGCTCTTCCGTGCCGTGCCTGCCGCCTGGTGCGAGATATTTACCAGACAAAGCCGCTCGGGGTGTGCAGCAAGACACCCCGAGCGAGATGCTAGATGCTCTTACTTGAGCGTGGCGTACATGACAGCCTTGATGGTGTGCATGCGGTTCTCGGCCTCGTCGAAGACCTTGGAAGCGGGGCTCTCGAAGACCTCGTCGGTGACCTCCTGCTCGGTGATGCCGAACTGCTCGCACTTCTCGGCGCCAATCGTGGTGTTGGTGTCGTGGAAGCTGGGCAGGCAGTGCAGGAAGATGGCACCCGGGTTGGCCATAGCCATGACCTCGGAGGTGACACGATACGGGGTGAGCTGAGCGATGCGCTCGGCCCAGACCTCGTCGGGCTCGCCCATGGAGACCCACACGTCGGTGTAGATAACGTCGGCACCGGTGACGCCGTCCTTGACGTCGGTGGTCAGCTTGATGGTGCAGCCGTTGGCCTCGGCGATGGGCTTGCAGGCCTCGATGACGTCGTCAGCGGGCATGCACTCCTCGGGGCCGCAGGCCACGAAGTTCATGCCGAGCTTGGAGCAGACGACCATGAGGGAGCGAGCGACATTGTTCTTGCAGTCGCCCATGAAGACGAGGGTCTTGCCCTTGATGTCGTAGTTGAAGTTCTCCTGGACGGTCAGGATGTCGGCGAGCATCTGGGTGGGGTGCCACTCGGTGGTCAGGCCGTTCCACACGGGCACGCCGGACTTAGCAGCGAGCTCCTCGACGTCGTCCTGGGCAAAGCCACGGAACTCGATGCCGTCATACATGCGGCCGAGAACGCGGGCAGTGTCCTCGATGGACTCCTTCTTGCCCATCTGCGACGAACCCGGATCGAGGTAGGTGACGCCCATGCCCAGATCCATGCCGCCGACCTCAAAGGCGCAACGGGTACGAGTGGAGGTCTTCTGGAAGAGCAGAACGATGTTCTTGCCCTCGAGATAGCGGTGCGGAACGCCAGCGCGCTTCATATCCTTGAAGTTCTTGGAGAGCTTGAGCAGGTACTCGATCTCCTCGGTGGTGAGGTCGAGAAGCTTGAGGAAGCTACGGCCGGAAAGGTTAACACCCATGGTTTGATTCCTTTCGAAGAAATGAATTACGTAAGTATTAGTGGTGCCCGTTTAACGGGCGAAGCCGGTGCGGTTGTAGGGGGACCGCACCGGAAACGGAAAGACTTAGAGGTCCTCGCGCCAGAAGGGCATGCTCATGCAGCGCGGGCCGCCGCGGCCGCGGGAGAGCTCGGCGGAGGGCACGACGAGAAGGTCCAGGCCCTCCTTGTACAGCACGTCGTTGGTGACGGTGTTGCGGGCGTAGACGCAGATCTTGCCGGGCTCGACGCACAGGGTGTTGGAGCCGTCGTTCCACTGCTCGCGGGAGGCCGCGATCGGGTCGCCGCCGCCGCAGGGGATCAGCTTGACCTGGTCGACGCCGGTGGCGTCCTCCAGGACGTGCTCGAGGGTGTCCTCGATCAGGCGGATGTTCACGTCGCCCGGGTTCTTGCCGGCGGTCAGCTCGTAGACGCGCAGGGTGCCCATGATGGCGGGGTGGATCGTGAACTTATCGACGTCGATCTGGGTGAAGACCGTGTCGAGGTGCATGAAGGCGCGCGAGACCGGGATGTCGAAGGCCAGGATGCGCTCGACCTTGGAGTCGGAGTTCCAGAAGATGTTCTGGGCCATGACGTCGATCGCGGCGGCCTGGGTGCGCTGGGAGATGCCGACGGCGAGGGTCTTCTCGTTGATGTTCAGCACGTCGCCGCCCTCGGTGTGGAACTGGCAGTCGCGGCGGAAGTACAGCGAGACGTCCTTGTAGTCGGGGTGGTACTTGAAGATGTACTTGCCGTACAGGGTCTCGCGGTTGCGGGTGACCGAGTACATGCGGTTGAGGTTGACGCCCTCGCCGATGACCGCGAACGGGTCGCGGGTGAAGTAGAGGTTGGGCATCGGGTCGATGATCAGGTCGGACTCGGACTCGGAGTTGACCAGGGAGTCGAGGGTCGTGGACGCCGTGAGGGGCATGTCGATCTCGGACTTGGTCATGCCGGCCATGGTCTTCTTGACGAACTCGAGGTTGTCCTCGATGGAGTCCAGCTTCTCGCGGACGATCTGCGGCATGTGCTGGCCGCGGATGCCGGCCTCGGCGATGTACTGGTCGGTGAACTCGGCGCGGGCGCCGGGGACCTGGTCGAACACCTCGGCGACGAGGTTCTCGAGATAGAGGACCTCCACGCCCTGGTCCCTCAGGATCTGGGCGAAGGTGTCGTGCTCCTGCTGCGCGACCTCCAGGAACGGGACGTCGTCGAACAGGAGTCGCTCGAGCTCGTCGGGCGGCAGGTTGAGGAGCTCGTCGCCGGGACGGTGCAGGCAGACCTTCCTGAGCTTGCCGATCTCGGAAGGCACGTGCAGACCTTTCGTCATGGCCTCCTACCTTTCTTTCGGGCCTTACTGGCCGAATGTATCAGCGCCCCTCCATATGGGACGCTGCTTGCTGACAGCTCTAGTTATATCCAAATTCCATTCGTAATGCTACCTCGCCCCCGAACGGTCAGCAAAGTACGATGAACGGTATATCGCATATGATTTCCCATGATGCACTTCAGTTTTGTAAAGCAGATTTTCCTAGGTAAACGTTATTTTTCTAGGAAATCAAGCTTGAACACTCAAAGTTATCCATGATTCAAAATTGCATAGTGAAAACGGTTTTCTGCATATAAATGACGCTTGTCCTCGATTCGACCTACATTCGATTATATTCAGCTTACTATCATTCTTATTCACACTTACGTACCAGTTGAGTGAGGATATAGACCGCTTGCAGACGAGCAGGGCGTCAGTCCTATGACTTGTCAGCGTAAGAAGTAGGTAAAGATACCGTTCGCACAATACGTCCGTGCCACAAGTCGACTAAATTGAGACAATAGTGAATAGGGTTAGGCTACCGTCCCCTGCGGGGACTGAACGGACAGATGCATATGCCGAGCAAAATCGAAAAAAAGCAAGCCGCCGCAAAGCTGCGCAAACCGCCTCGCGACTTCTCGTACACGCAGAACCGAGAGCTCAGCTGGCTACGCTTTGACAACCGTGTGCTTGACGAAGCCTTCGATGAGACCGTTCCGCTGTTCGAGCGTCTAAAGTTCGTGTCGATTTTCGAGTCTAACCTCGACGAGTTCCTTATGGTGCGCGTGGGCGGCCTGTCCGATCTGGCAGAGCTCAAAAAGCAACCTGTCGACAACAAGAGCAATATGACCGCCTCCGAACAGGTCGATGCTGTCATGGCCGAAATGCCCGGGCTCCTTACCCGTTGGGAGTCCATCTTTAAGAGCATCGAGGGCAAGCTCGACACCTTGGGCGTTCACCGCGCCCGCATCGATTCGCTTACGCCCGAGGAGCGCACCTTTGTAACCCGCTACTTCCAGGCCTACGTGTCGCCGGTCATCTCGCCGCTGGTCATCGATCCTCGCCACCCCTTCCCCAACCTACGCAATGGCGCGCTCTATCTGGCCTGTGGTCTGGACGGCGCCACCGACGAGGAGAGCCTGCTGGGCCTTATCGAGATTCCCGCCTCGATGAACCGCGTGGTCGAGATCCCCTCGCCCACCGGCACCTACTCCTACATCTTGCTCGAGGACGTCATCCTCGCCTGCCTGGACAGCTGCTTTGGCTCCTACAAGCCACTCGACCGCGCACTCATCCGAGTCACCCGCAACGCCGACATCGATCCAGACGGCGAGGGCGTCGAAGAGGAAGAGGACTACCGCCAGCACATGAAGCGCATCCTCAAGAAGCGCCTGCGTCTGCAGCCGGTAGTGCTCGCGGTCTCGGGGTCGCTCGAGAAGGCGACGCTCAAGACCATCCGCAAGGCGCTCGAGCTTTCGCGCCGCTCTGTCTTTACCTGCGATATCCCGCTCGACCTAGGCTACGTCTTTGGCATTGAGGGCAAGATTCCCGAGCACCTGCGCAACGAGCTGCTCTTTACGCCGTTTAGGCCGCAGCCCAATCCCAACATCGACATGACCCGCTCCATCCGCGAGCAGGTGCTGCAGCACGACAAGCTGCTCTTTTATCCCTACGAGGCCATGAACCCGTTCTTGGACCTGGTGCACGAGGCCGCCTATGACCCCGAGTGCATCTCGCTGCGCATCACGCTCTACCGCGTGGCAAAGCAGAGCCGTCTGTGCGAGTCGTTGATCGATGCTGCCGAGAACGGCAAAGAGGTCACGGTGCTCATGGAGCTCCGTGCCCGCTTTGACGAGCAGAACAACATCGAGTGGGCCGAGCGCCTGGAAGAGGCCGGCTGCACCGTCATCTACGGCTCCGAGGGCTTTAAGTGCCACTCCAAGATCTGCCAGCTCACCTATCGCGAGGGCATGGCGCTAACGCGCCTGACGCTGCTGGGCACCGGCAACTTTAACGAGAAGACGGCCAAACTCTACAGCGACTTTATGCTCATGACCGCCCACCCCGGCATCGGCGAGGACGCCAACCTGTTCTTCCGCAACCTGTCGCTGGGCAATCTGCGCGGCGATTACCGCTTCCTGGGCGTGGCGCCCGTAGGCCTCAAGCCGCTCATCATGCGCGGTCTGGATCGCGAGATTCAGCGCGCTCTCGCTGGCGAGCCCGCCCGCGTGTTCTTTAAACTCAACTCGCTCACCGACCGCGAGGTCATCGACAAGATCGCCGAGGCATCGTGCGCTGGAGTCCGCGTGGACATGATCATCCGAGGCATCTCGTGCCTCAAGCCCGGTGTTCCGGGCAAGACCGAGAACGTGCATGTCCGCTCCATCGTCGGACGCTTTTTGGAGCACGCCCGTGTTTACGCTTTTGGCGTGGACTCGGACATGATTTATCTGAGCTCGGCAGACATGATGACACGCAACACCGAGCACCGCGTGGAGATCGCCTTCCCCGTGCTCGACCCCACCTGCCGCGCCCTAGTGCACGAGTACATGGGCATGCAGCTGCGGGACAACGTGAAGGCCCGCAGCCTCACGAGCGACGGCACCTGGGTCCCCGTGGAACGTGCAGAGGGTGAGAAACCCTTCAACTCGCAGGAAGCTCTACTGGAGCGTGCCTATCGCAACGCCGAGGCCGCCGAGGCAAAGCCCGCACCTGCACCTGAGCCGCAGGCGTCCACAACCGAGGTTCAGAAGGTCCAGGCGACCGTCATTGAGCCCGAGCCCGCACCTGCACCTCAGCCCGAGCCGCAGGTCACCAAACCCGCACCCGAAACGAGCGCCCGTCGCGATAAGCCCGCCGGCAAGACCAAGGCCATTGAGCGCCATCGCCCCGGTCGCGTGCGCATGGGCCTGGGCCTGATCGGCCTGGGTCTTAAGACGCTCATTACCGGCAAGACGAAATAGACGTTTGTAGAAGCGCCCCGTATTTGAGGAATGCCCCAGATACGGGGCGCTTTTCCCTGCTACCATGGTTGCGAACAAAACCGCGAATGGCAGGCAGGAATATGAAGCTCACCATAGAATCGATGACGTACGGCACCGACGGTCTGGCACATGCCGACAACGGCAAGGCCGTCTTTGTGCAGGGCGCCGTGGCAGGCGACACCGTCGAAGCCGAGGTCGTGCAGGACGGCAAGTCGTTTATGCGCGCCCGCACGACCGAGATTCTGGAGCCGAGCCCCGATCGCATTCAGCCCCCCTGCCCCTTCGTGGGCATCTGCGGTGGTTGTTCGTGGGGCAACCTCTCGCGCACGGCGCAGCTTGCCGCCAAGGAGCAAAACCTGCGTTCCGCACTCGAGCGTATCGGCAAGTTCAGCCCCGATCAGGTCAACGAACTTGTCCAGCCTATCCGCCACACCAAGGACGACTGGGGTTACCGCAATAAGATTGAGCTGGAGCCCACCCTCGTTAACGGACGTGTGCGTCTTGGCATGCACGGTGTCGACCCCAGCAAAATCGTGACCGTCGATACGTGCCCGCTGTTCGATAAGCGCTTCCCGAAGGCGCTCAAATCGGTCGTCGGCGCACTCAACTATCTAAGCGGCAGCCATGACTTGGGGCTCGAACGCGTGGGCATTCGCGCATCGCGCCGCACCAAGGCACTCGAGGTCGCACTCTGGACGCCCACAGGCTCTTTTCCGCGCTCGCAGGTCTCCCGCGTGCTGGCGGACGCCGCTCACCCCACAAGCATCGTGCGCGTGATGAGCAAGGGCGAAAAGAAGGCCCGCCGTGTCTCCAAGGTCGAAATGCTCGCCGGAGAGGGCTCATGGACCGAGAATATCGCCGAGGGTCAGATGCGCTTGTCTGCCCCGTCTTTTTTCCAGGTCAACACCAAGGGTGCCGAGATTTTGATCGATCTTGTCATGAAAGCGCTCGACCCGCAGGAAGACGAGCTTGCCGTGGACCTGTACTGCGGTGCCGGCACCTTTACCCTGCCGCTCGCCCGCCGCTGCGACTTTGTCGCCGCCGTCGAGGCCTACGGCCCCGCCGTGCGCGACCTGCGCCGTAACCTGGAGATCAACAAGCTTGATAACGTCGACGTCATTGGCGGCGACGCGGTGCGCGAGTTCCCCGACCAGGATGCCGACGTCTTGGTGGTCGACCCGCCGCGCGCAGGCCTTGCCCCCGAAGCGATCGACCTTATCGCCAGCACGAGTGCTCGCGATGTCGCCTACGTGAGCTGCGACCCGGCCACCCTGGCGCGCGATCTCAAACGCTTTGTCGAAGAAGGCACCTTCTCCCCCGTAAAGATCACGCCAGTCGACCTGTTCCCGCAAACCTTCCACTGCGAGACCGTCGTCCACCTTAGGCGCAACTAGACTATTTGCCCAAGACCACGCCCGATGATTTTTCAAGGACGGGGAAAATAAATTTGTACCGAATGATTATTTAATCCCCGTCCCGAAATAGAACCGCCCCCTTATTACTTGAACATTAGAAATGGGGGCTTCTTTATGGACGGGAGAGTCAGGCACGACGCCACGCTGAGGACTCTTGCAGCAGAGCTTTGCGACAGGGGGTACGGGCGCGCCGAAGGCCGGCGGGAGGCCGAAGGGTGCCCGGACCCGGCCGGGGCCAGCGGCGTGCGAGGGCAAGCTCATGCGACGGAGCTGCTGCCCGGGCGCCTGAAGGACGAGCTCTACAGGAACCGGACGTGGCGGAGCTTCGAGGAGTTCAAGCGGGACCTCGAAGCCTATACCGTTCACTGGAACAAGAGGAGGCGGGTTAAGCAAAAGGGACTGACCCCGGAGGAGTTCCGGAATCAGTCCCCATGTGCGACATAGGTCGCTAATTGACCCGTCCAAGTATCGGGGCGAAGTTCATTTCAGCGCCGTTTGAGAAAGCTAGACGCCTTCGGGCAGGTTATCCCGGACACGGGGCGGCCGCCTCGACCGACCTCGGCCCTCACCCACCTCAACTGCTCCTCAATTACATAGAGCTGGTCGAAAAGGGCGCAAGCTAGCGGGCGCCTTCCTCGTCGTCGTTGGGTCGGTAGGTGATGAACTCGATAACAAAGGCCAGAACGGCAGAGACGAGTGAGGCGATGATCGCGTAGATCATGTGGGAGATCCCGGCGCCACCAGGGGTCGCGTCGATGAAGTTGAGCAGGTTGAAGACGCCGAGGCCGCCCGAGATGTACATGAGGGCGCCCGTCATTCCCACGATGGCGCCGCCCACGGCGGAGCTCAGGCATGCCACGACGAACGCGCGCTTGTTGGGCAGGGCGATGCCGTAGATGCCCGGCTCGGTGACGCCGAAGAAGAAGGCGGAGATCATCGCGGGAAGGGCGATGCCGCGGAAGCGCTCGTCCTTGTTTTTGAGGTACATGGCAAAGATGACCGCTCCGAGCGCGAACGCGTGGCCGATGGTGGCAGCGAGCACGCTGTCGTGGCCGAGGGTGTTCAGGTTCATGATGGAGATGGGGATGAGGCTCCAGTGGAAGCCAAAGATGACGAGACACATCCACAGTCCGCCGACCAGGGCGCTGCCCAGGACGGAACCAACCACGGGAAGCTGGAAGATGAACGAGAACGCCGCGCTCAGCAGGTTGGTGATGAGGGTGGCCACCGGGCCGATGACGAGGTAGCCCAAGACGATGGAGACCGTCATCGTGGCGAGCGGGACGAGGAACATCTTGAGTGCAGTCGGCATCCAGCTCTTGAGCCAGCGCTCAAGGATAGAGCCGAACCACACCATGAGAAGGACGGGGATCACCGAGCTCACGTAGCCGGACACGGGCATGATGATGGGGACCCCGAGGGCGGTGGCGTACCACGAGAACGTGCCGGCCACGCCGAGGTCGATGCTGCCGAGCGCCTCGCCCGAGGTCAGGGCGACCATCGTCGGGTAGAGGAGCGCCACGCCGATTGCCACGCCGGTGAACTCGTTCATGCGGAACTTGCGCGCGGCACTGAACGCCAGGGCGACGGGAAGGAAGTAGAAGAAGCCGTCAGCCACGGTGTAGAGCAGCGTGTAGAGGCCGTCGTTTGCAAAGGCCGGGACGAAATAGGTGATGAGGGCAAGCAGTCCCTTCATGATGCCTGCGGCGGCAAGCGGTCCCAGGATGGGCTGGAAGATGCCAGAGATGAGGTCGATGATGACGGAGGCAACGGTCTTATCGCCCTGGGGCTCGTCGTCGGCGCTTGCGCCGCTCGAGAAGTTGCCGGCCTCCATGACCGCGTCGTAGACGTCCTCGACGATGTTACCCACGACCACCTGGTACTGGCCGTTGGCCTGGATGACCTGGATGACGCCCTTGAGGGTCTCAATCTTGGCCGTGTTGGCGCGGGACTCGTCCTTGAGCTTGAAGCGCACGCGCGTGATGCAGTGCGCGACGCTGGCGACGTTCTCGGCGCCGCCTACGTTCTCGAGTATGGATCTGGCCAGGTCGTCGTATTTTTCAGCCATTATTTTCTCCTTAGTGATATTGCCCGGGCGGCTAGCCCAGGTCGCCTCCGTTGGTGGCGATGGCCTGTTGATACCAGTAGAAGCTCTTCTTGCGCCTGCGCTCGAGCGTGCCGTTGCCCAGGTTGTCGCGGTCCACGTAGATGAAGCCGTAGCGCTTCTCCATCTCGCCGGAGCCCGCGCTCACGAGGTCGATCGGCCCCCAGGTGGTGTAGCCGAGCATCTCGACGCCGTCCTGCTCGATGGCGTCGCGCATGGCCTCGATGTGCTCGCGCAGGTAGGCGATGCGGTAGTCGTCCTCGATCGTGCCGTCGGGGAGTACCTCGTCATAGGCGCCGAGGCCGTTCTCCACCACAAAGAGCGGCTTCTGGTAGCGGTCCCAGAGGTCGTTGATCGTGATGCGGAATCCCAGCGGGTCGATGACCCAGCCCCAGTCGCTCGTGCGCACGTAGGGGTTCTCCACGCCGGCGAAGGCGTTGCCCTCGGCGATGCCGCCCACGGAGTCGGGGTCGCCCGCGGTGCAGCGCGAGGAGTAGTAGCTAAACGAGATGAAGTCGACGGTGTTCTCCGCAAGGATGCGCTCGTCCTCGGCGGTCATGCCCACGTCGATGCCCTCGCGCTCGAGCATCTTGAGCGCGTAGCCGGGGTAGCGACCGCGCGCCTGCACGTCCACGAAGAAGAGGTCCTCCTGGTTCTTGACCTGCGCCGCGCGAACGTCCTCGGGACGACAGGAGTAGGGGTAGTAGCTTCCCGCGGCGAGCATGCAGCCCACCTTGTTCTCCGGATCGACCTCGTGGGCGATCTTGGTGGCCCAGGCGCTCGCCACGAGCTCGTTGTGCGCGGCGCGGTACTCGGCCTCGCGGGCATTCTCCCCGGGCTCGAGGACGATGCCGGCACCCATGAAGGGACGGTGCAAGATCATGTTCATCTCGTTGAACGTGATCCACCAGCGCACGAGGCCGCGGTAGCGGTTGAAGAGCACCGTCACAAGCCGCTTGTAGAGCTCGATAAGGGCGCGGTTTCGCCAGGCGCCGTACTTCTTGACGAGGTGGATGGGGCAGTCGAAGTGCGTGATGGTCACGAGGGGCTCGATCCCGTGCTCGCGGCAGCAGCGGAACACGTCCTCGTAGAAGGCGAGCCCGGCCTCGTTGGGCTCCTCCTCGTCGCCATTGGGGAAGATGCGGCTCCAGGCGATGGAGAGGCGAAAGACCTTAAAGCCCATCTCCGCGAAGAGGGCTATGTCCTCGCGGTAGTGGTGGTAGAAGTCGATGCCCGTCTGGGCCGGGTAGTAGTACCCGGGCTCAAAGTCGAGCATGCGCCTCAGGCCGCGGCTTACGTCGTTGCGTTCCGGCCCGTGTGGGATGACGTCGACGTTGGCAAGGCCGCGGCCGCCCTCGTCATAACCTCCCTCGCATTGGTTGGCGGCGGTGGCTCCTCCCCAAAGGAACCCTTTTGGAAATGGCATGGTGCCTCCTTCTCTCTGGCGCCCCCATCTCTGCGGGGGACGCTTTATAACGTCCTTGCGGCCTCGCGCGCCGGGCCCGTGGCCCTTTCCCTGATGCGCGCGGGCCGCCTGTGAAGGGGTGACTAGCTGACGGCTTGTCCTGCGGCGGCGCGACGTGCCTCCCGGCCTCCAAGCAGGGAGGGGACCTGTGCCAGGCACACGCCGGCGAGGATGATGGCGACGCCCAGCCACTCGACGACGCCGAGCGGCTCGCCGAGGACGATCATGGCGATGAGCAGGCCGGCGGGGAGTTCCGCAGCGGCCATGACAGTGGAGAGGCCCGCAGGCAGGTGCGGAGAGCCCATGCCGAAGAGCAGGACCGGGCAGAGCATGCCAAAGAAGCCGGCGATGACGGCAAAGGGCAGGATGCCCTGGGCGAGGACGCCCGAGACGACGTAGTCCGGGCATACCGTGAGCGACATGACCACGGAGCCCGCGCACACGATGACGCCACGCTGCTCGGACGAGCAGGGGGCCTCGACCTTGCCGGAGAGGGTGACAAAGAGGGAACAAGACACGGCCGCCCCCAGCGCGCAGAGCAGGGCCACGGGGTCGTACCCGGTGATGCCGGTCTTGTAGACGCCGCTGGCGAACACCGTTCCGAAGACGATGACCAGGGCGGAGGCCACTTGGAGGAGCCTCGGCGGCCGGCGCGTCATGACGGTCTGCCACACGAGCCCCAGCCACGTGAACTGGAAGAGGAGCGTGAGCGCCACCGGGGCGGGCAGCACGCTCATGGCGTAGCAGTAGAGGATTGAGGTGAGGCAGGTGAGGGCTCCCAGGCCCATGAGCTTGAGGGCGAGCTTCCAGCCCACGCGCTGCCAGCGGTGCCCGAGTGCGTGCCCTGCGAGCGTGGCGAGGGCGAAGAAGAGGCAGCCAAACCACGCCTGGCTCGCCACCACCTGTGCCGAGGTGAAGCCCGCGGCGTAGGCGAGTTTGTAGGTCGTGGCCATCGCGCCGTAGCAGGCGCCGCCCGCAAAGACCTGGAGCGCCGCCTTGGCCTGTCCCGCGCCCGTGGCTCCTGCCCCAGCGGCCTGTTGCTTGATTGTGTTTGTTCCTGCCATTAGGCTCCCTTCCGTCTGCTGTCTTGCAGATGCACGTCTCGTGCGTCTGTTCCCTGCAGTCGGAAGGTGGGCTCGTGCGGTCTTCTGGCGGTGCATGTGGTACCTGCTGCCAAGACGAAAAAAGCCACGCAACCGACTGCTCGGTTGCGTGGCAAAAAGGTGGCTAGCGCCCAGAAAAGTCCACGCGTTTTTAGACTGGGACAAAGTACTACAACAGGTGAGATTCCGTCAAGAAAAACCGAGGAAAAAAGTGAGCCTCTGCCCGCCGTACCTGTGGCGGTCGTTCCCCGAACGGGGCGGTGATGTTGGGGACTGTCTCGATCTGTAACAGTAAGACCCGGTTTTGGTCCGTAGATGTTACAGATTTAGACGTTTTGTCGGGGCGGTTTCCGTTTGTCTTGATCTGTAACAGTTAGGGGTCAAAAGTGGGTCTAGATGTTACAGATTGAGATTGTTGAGGATGGGTGAGGGTAGCTAATTCGGACGGGGCTATTTTAGCTACCCTGCAAATGGGGTAGCTAAAATAGCCCCGTCCCTTTTTAAACATTGGGAAATCGAGCGTGGCAAGCGGAGGTCTTCGGGGTATAAGACGGCTAATTGTATGCCGCCTATGAAAGGAACCCTCATGCCCAGCGTTGCCGTTCTCGCCGCCGATGGCTTTGAAACTATTGAATGCTTGACCATGGTCGACGTCATGCGTCGCGGCGGCGTGCGTGCCACACTCGTCTCGATCATGCCCACGCGTGAGGTCGTAAGCTCGCTGCAGATCCCCGTGACCTGCGATGCGCTCTTTGATGAGATCGACTTTGACGAGTACGACTGTGTCGTGCTGCCCGGCGGCCTACCCGGTGCTACCAACCTGCGCGCCGATCAGCGCGTCTGCGACGTGGTCCGCGAGTTCGCCGCGACCAAGCACGTCGCCGCCATCTGCGCCGCCCCGTTTATCCTGGGCGAGCTCGACCTGCTCGAGGGGCGCCACGCCACGTGCTTCCCTGGCTTTGAGAAAAGCTTCCCCGAAGGCGCCTATACCGGCGAGAAGGTCACGCAAGACGGCAACATCATCACCGCCAGCGGCATGGCCCAGTCGCTCCCCTTTGCGCTTGAGCTGCTGCGCACGCTCGCCGGCGACAAGGCCGTCGAGAAGGTCGCCGAGGGCATCCAACTATGATTTTGGCTTCGCAATCGCCGCGCCGCATCGAGTTGATGCGCGAGGCGGGCTATGACATTCGCATCATTCCTGCCGATATCGACGAATCGCCGTTTGATGGCGAGGCCCCGCTTAAGCTCGTTGAACGCTTAGCACGCGCAAAAGCCGCCGCCGTTGCCACCGAGCATGCCGAGCCCAATGAGCTGACGGTCGCGGCCGACACCATCGTCACCTTTGACGGCAAGATTCTGGGCAAGCCGGCAACCGAGGACGAGGCGCGCACCATGCTCCGTGAGCTTTCGGGCCGCACGCACCAGGTCGCAACCGGCGTCTGCATCGTTAAGGCAGGCGATACGGCCGCCCCGCATGCCGCCGAGAGCCTGTCCTTTGTCGATGTGACCGACGTGACGTTCTACGAGCTCACCGACGAGCAGATCGAGCACTACGTCGCCTCGGGTGAGCCCATGGACAAAGCCGGCGCCTACGGCATTCAGGGCACAGGAGGACGCATGCTCGTGCACGATATTTCGGGCGACTTCTATAACGTGGTGGGCCTACCCATCGCCCGCGTCGCGCGCGCGATTCAAAAACTCTCGTAATTGCATCTGGCGCTGGGTATCCCCCGGCGCCTACAATTTTGGCGTACCGTACGGATCCCGACCGGGCACAAGGCGCGGCGGAAAACCGATAGGAGTTAAACATGGATACACTGCTCGAGGCCATTGACGTCTGCGATGTCGATGGCTTTTGCTATGGCAACTATACGGACGAGGAGGCCGGCACCGGTTGCACCGTAATCGTGGCACCCGAGGGCGCCACCGGCGGCGTTGACGTTCGCGGCGGTGCTCCAGCATCGCGCGAGACCGACCTGCTGCGACCCGAGAACACCGTCGACAAGGTCCACGCCGTCTGCCTTTCGGGCGGATCGGCCTTTGGCCTCGAAGCTGCAAGCGGCGTCGCTCGCGAGCTTGAGAGCCGCGGCATCGGCCTTCCCGTCGGCCCCACGCAGGTGCCTATCGTGTGCTCCAGCTGTATCTTCGACCTCGCCTTTGGCGACCCCACCGTGCGCCCCGACATTGAGGCCGGCATCGCCGCCGTGCGCGAAGCACTCGACCACACCCCCACCAAGCTCGAACAGGGCAACGTAGGCGCCGGCACGGGCGCTACCGTGGGTAAGCTCATGGGGCCTGCCACCTGCATGAAGGCCGGCCTTGGAGCTGCCGCCGTGGCACTCGGTCCCGTCAAGGTGGGCGCCGTGGTCTCGGTCAACGCCTGCGGCAACGTTGTCGACCCCTTCACCGGCGAGTGGGTCGCCGGCATGCGCGCCGCAGCCGATAGCGACCAGATCGTCGACATGGAACTCGCAGCCTTTGCCGCCGCCGGATCCATGCAGATGCCGCTCGACCGCACCAACACCACCATCAGCTGCATCATCACCAACGTGGAACTCACTAAGGCACAAGCCACCAAGGTCTCCCAGATGGCCGCAGACGCCTACGCACACGCCATCCGTCCCACGCACACCACCAACGACGGCGACACCATCTACGCCCTCGCCAGCGGCAAACTGGGCGCCCAGGCAAGCGCCGCCGTTCCCCTAGACCTGCTGGGCATGCTCGCAGTAAGGGCCCTGGAAACTGCCATCGTAAACGGAGCCAAAACCGCCAAAACCTCCCACAGCATCCCCGGCGCCGCGAAGTAGTCCACTCGACCGTCGGTCGGAGACGGGCGGGCGTTACGTTTGCTGCTCTACAGTCCTATGCAAGACGAAGGCCACATTAAGTGGCCTTCTTTGCATGCGGAACTCGCGACAAACGTAATGCCCGCCCGCCTCCGACCGACTTCCAACCTAATTCTTTTCAGCCCAGGCTCCTGTGTACCGCGCTTCGAAGATCTTCAAATTCAAATAACCTGACAATCGATTCTTATAGCAGAGGCCCCTTGGCCTTTAGTTTGATACAAGTTCCGCGCGAGCAGGACTGTTCGCAGTAGCAAACTAAAGGCCAAGGGGCCCAGTCAACCTATCAGCAGCGATTACTCAGCAGCTAGTTGAATTTGAAGATCTTTGAGGCAAGACGGTATAGGCCGAGTGTGGTTTTGTCTCCGGCCCGTCCGCGCAGATTGGTGAAGAACCCGACCACGCCGTAGCGGGCACGACGATACATGCGCTCGTCGTAGGCCTTCAAATCATTCCACAGCGTCTTTAGGCGCTCGTCGGCGCAATCTTCCTCGGAAAGCTTGGTGAGCACCGAGCAGATCGCCATCATCATGGTGAAATAGCCCATCATGTACGAACGCAGGCGCGACGACTCGACATCGCTGTACAAGTGGTACGACTCCATCATGATACGCGTAACACGGAACTGCTGGTCCAGACGCTTGACCATCGTTGCCTCGTTGACGCTCTGGCCCTCGCGACCGATAAAGTAGCGGTAGAGGTCGATGTCAGCGTAGTACATGGTCTTGCAACGCGGCAGCGGCACGTAGGCGTAGATGTTGTCCACATAGAACGTGTGCGGCGGCATGGGAAGGTTGGACTCGCGCAGCACATCCGTGCGATAGCACAGGCTGTGCATGAGTAGGTTCTGGTCCAGGCGAAAATGACCGATCTGATCCCAGGAAAAGATCTTTTTGCGCGGCAGGGCAAATTTGTAGCCAATAGCGGTATGCGTGCCCTCGTAAACCTTCTCGTACACGTAGTTCGAGATAAACAGGTCAACGCGCTGGTCGCGCTCCTCAAAGCCACGCAGAATCGACAGCATGGTCGAAAGGGCAGCGCCGTCAAGCCAGTCGTCCGAGTCGACGACCTTGTAGTAGGTGCCCTGCGCCTCGCGCAGACCCGAAAGGACGGCAATACCGTGACCGCCATTCTCCTGGTGCACCGCGCGGATGATTCCAGGATAACGGGCCTCCCACTCGTCGGCCTTGGCGGCCGTCTCGTCCTTGGAGCCGTCGTCCACCACGATAATCTCGATATCGGTGGCGTAATTGCTCCCCTCCAAGATGGAGGTGATGCAATGGTCCATGTCCTTGGCGGCGTTATACGAGGGAATACCGAATGTTATGACTTTATGCATGGCAGGCGATAATCTCATCCGAAAGATCGAGGGCGGAATTGGTCACGGCGTCCATATCGTAGTAACGATACTCGGCCAGACGACCCACCGGGTGGAAGTTCGTCAGGTTCTGGACGCGCTCAAGATAGCGCTCATAGAGCTCACGGTTCTCGGGCTCAAGAATGGCGTAGTACGGCGTCTCGCCCGAGCCGGGCGTATAGGCCTTGGAGTACTCCTTCATGATGGTGGTCTTGCCGGGCAGGACCTGACCGGTCATGTTCTTGAACTCGGTGATGCGCGTGTAGTCCTCGCTCGTGGTGTAGTTGACGGTGCCCACGGGCTGGAACTGGTCCATATCGAGCGTCTCGAACTTCATATCGAGCGTGCGGTACGGCAACGCGCCCAAGTCGAGGTTGAACAGCTCATCGAGCGGACCGGTATAGACAATCTCACCGCCGTAGACCTTGCCGTCGACCTTGACGGTGGTCTCGTCGATCTCAAAAAGATCGCGGGCGTCCACGTCGCAGAACACGTCAATCAGGTCGTGGTCGAGCATGTGCTCAAAGAGCGCCGTGTAGCCCTCCTGCGGCATGCCCTGGAAGGGAGCTTGCGGGAAGTAGCGGTCATCATCGCCCACAAAGACGGGAACGCGGCCGGTGATCGAGGGATCGATCTGGTCGGGCGTCTGGCCCCACTGCTTCATGGTGTAATGCAAAAAGACGTTCTCGTAGACGTAATCGGCGACCTCGGCAAGATCCGGGTCGTTCTTCTTGCGCAGCTCCATGATGGGCACCTTGACGTCCTTGCCAAAGGTCTCCACGAGCTTCTGATACAGCTCCTCGCCGCGCTCGTCACCAAAAGCGAGCTTGAGACTCGCATGGTTGAAGGGCACGGGCATAAGGGTACCGTTGATGTTGGCGAGCACCTTGTGCTGATAATCCGTCCACTTGGTAAAGCGCGACAGGAAATTGTGCACGCGCTCGTTAAAGGTGTGATAGATATGCGGACCGTACTCGTGAATCAGGATTTCGGCCTCGTCAGTGCAGTCATAGGCATTGCCCGCAATGTGGCTACGGCGCTCCAAAACGGCAACACGATAGCCGATGGTCTCGGCAAGACGGCGGGCACAAACGGCACCGGCATATCCAGCACCGACGACAATCATGTCGTACGCGCCGGCGTTAAAGCCTTCAGGCAGGCCTGAGGTAATCTGCATCGATACTCCTTGTCAAAAGCCACGGGCTCGTTAGCTGGGCTTTTCTCGAACATTCTTCGAGACATATTTATCAGAGCGATTATAGCGCTAATGCGTCCTATAATGAGCTTGCCACACAAGGAAAGCTCAAGCACCGCGGCGTACATAATTGAAAGATAAACCCGCTAGCAGCGGGTTTATTCGTGAACAGCCGGGCGCCTGGAGCTTAGTGAAACGCTTGTAAGGAGTAACATGAGCGATTTCCTTAACCGTATGAAGTCTGCCGCCAAGGCCGACCTTAAGACGATCGTCCTGCCCGAGGGCGAGGATCCGCGCACCATCGTCGCGGCCACCAAAATCATCGAGGAGGGCCTGGCAAAGATCGTCATCCTGGGCAACCCTGACGAGATCGACGTTCCCGGCGCCACCGTCATCGACCCGCGCAATGCCGAGAAGCACGAGGAGTACGCGCAGAAGTTTGCCGAGCTCCGCGCCAAGAAGGGCGTCACCATCGAGCAGGCTCGCGCCCAGGTGATGGACGCTACCTACTTTGGCACCATGATGGTCAAGATGGGCGATGCCGACGGCCTGGTCTCCGGCGCCTGCCACTCCACCGCCGACACCCTGCGCCCCGCGCTTCAGATCCTCAAGACCGCCCCGGGCACCAAGCTGGTCTCGGCCTTCTTCGTGATGTGCACCGACACCCCGCAGTTCGGCACCGACGGCACGCTGATCTTCGCCGACTGCGGCCTCAACATCAACCCGTCCTCCGACGAGCTCTCCGAGATCGCCATCGCCTCCGCTCACTCCTGGTCCACCTTCATGGGCAACGTTGAGCCGCATGTGGCCATGCTCTCCTACTCCACCATGGGCTCCGCTGGCGGCGAGGTCGCCAAGAAGGTCCAGGAGGCCGTGAAGTTCTGCAAGGAGAAGGCTCCCGAGCTCGCCATCGACGGCGACCTGCAGCTCGACGCCGCTATCGTCCCCACCGTCGCCCAGCTCAAGGCTCCCGGCTCCTCCGTCGCCGGTAAGGCCAACGTGCTGGTGTTCCCCGACCTCGAGGCCGGCAACATCGGCTACAAACTGGTCCAGCGCTTCGCCGGCGCCGACGCTTACGGCCCCATCCTGCAGGGCATCGCCAAGCCGGTTAACGACCTTTCGCGCGGCTGCTCTGCCGACGACATCGTGGGTGTCGTAGCCATCACCGCCGTCCAGGCTCAGATGGCTGAGTAGCGCACGCACTCGCCCGAAGGCCGTACGGGCTAACCCCTGAAAACGTCCTCGACCAATGAAACGCCCCCGTTCTGCTCCTTCGGAGCTACGAACGGGGGCGTTTCTGGTCTGACGCTCCTATTTGGCAAGGTGTTTTTTAGAATCCATTTTGCGCTCGGCCTCG
>UQPL01000005.1:0-24888 GCA_900542895.1 uncultured Collinsella sp.
CGGCCAGCGCGAGGGACTGGGCCATTTGGTTGGCGATAACACCGCACCCGATCACTGCCCAGCGAAGCTCGGGAGCCGTAAAGATGTCGTTTGGGAACGGCTGATTCTGGACCGAGGCAAACGCCGCCTTTGCGGCTGCCTCGGCTTCGAGCGGAGCCTGTTTGGAATCTGCCATGATGTGCCTCCTGAGTCATCGGAAGTCCTTCATTTCTAACAACCCTATAGTCGCACAATTGCGCGCGTATCTGCTCGTGTTTGCGTATTTATTTGCTTATCGGTCAGTATTTAGCCATAGTTGGCAGATGTTTGCGCGGCTATGCGCATTATCGCGCAAGGCTATGCGCGTAAATGCGCATGCGACGATCCTTGTGAAACATAAAGGGACGGAACACCAAAGCCCTAAAAGACAGACCCAGCTGTATTACTTCACCCCTCTGGGGGCATCAGACATCAAAGGATCGTCCCAAACTGCCGGCACATAGAGACTGTCCCCCATCGACTGGTCATTTAAGTCTGTCCCCAATGACTGCCAAACAACGGCCACTCATTTAAGCCTGTCCCCAATGAGTAGGGATAGAAAAAGGCCCGGGTGCCGTGGGGCATCCGGGCCTTTGCTAGCAACTTAATGTTGCGGGCAGCTTAGAACTTGTGGCCGCACTTCTTGCAGACGCGCAGCTTGTTCTTGCCGTCCTTCTCGTGACCGACGCGGGTAACCTTACCGCACTCGGGGCAAACGAGATTGACGTTGGAGGCATCGATGGGAGCCTCCTGCGAAACGATGCCGCCCTGCTGGTTGGCAGCGTTGGGCTTGACGGCCTTCTTGACGACCGAAACGCCCTCGACAACGACCTTGTTCTCGGCGGGGAGAGCACGCAGGACAACGCCCTGCTTGCCGCGATCCTTACCAGAAAGAACCTGGACCTTATCGCCCTTCTTGATATACATATATCTCCCCTAACTACAGGGTCTCGGGAGCGAGCGAGACGATCTTCATGTACTTCTTGTCACGAAGCTCGCGAGCGACGGGCCCGAAGATACGGGTGCCGACGGGCGAACCATCGTTGTTGATGACAACGCAGGCGTTCTCATCAAAGCGAATGTAGGAGCCATCCTTGCGGCGGATCTCCTTAACGGTGCGAACGACGACGCAACGGACAACGTCCTTCTTCTTGACGTTAGCGCCAGGGGTAGCCTCCTGGACAGCACCGATGAACGTATCGCCGATGCCTGCATAACGACGCTTGGAACCGCCAAGCACCTTGATGCAGCGAATCTTGCGAGCGCCGGAGTTGTCGGCGACGTTCAGCATGGTTTGCATCTGAATCATGGTAGATGTTCCTCCGAACTAAGAACCGAAGAGAGGTGCGCAGCCTTTACGCGGCCCGTGGTATGCAAGCCAGGCATACGCACATCTTCGGAAACGTACAAGTCGTAAGAGCGACTGCTTATTTAGCGCGCTCGACGACCTCGATGAGGCGCCAACGCTTCATCTTGGACATAGGACGGGTCTCCATAACGCGGACGGTGTCGCCCACGCCAGCCGTGCACTCCTCGTCGTGAGCGTGCAGCTTCTTGGAGCTGGTCATCATCTTGCCGTACTTGGGGTGACGCTTGCGCTCGGTGATGGTGACAACGATGGTCTTGGCACCGGAGACGGAGGTAACGACACCCGTACGGACCTTACGCGAGTTACGCGAATCAGTCATGTTCTCTCCTTAGGTCCTACTCGGCGACAGCGGACTTCTCCGCTGCGATCTCGCGGGCGCGCTGCTCCGTGAGGACGCGAGCGATGTCCTTCTTCACGGTGTTGACGCGAGCGGTGTTGTCCAGCTGGCTGGTGGCCATCTGGAAACGAAGGTTAAAGAGCTCGGCGCGCATTTCCTTCAGCTTCTCAACGAGCTGAGCGTCCGAGAGCTCACGAATCTCTGCGGGCTTCATTAGTTCTCCTCCTTGGCGGCGGCGGCGTCCTCAGCAGCCCACTTGGCCTCGAGAGCGGCCTCCTCAGCCATCTCCTTCTCGATGCGCTGCTCAGCGTTCTTGGCAGCAACAATCTTGGTCTTGATGGGAAGCTTGTGCTGTGCAAGACGCAGAGCCTCGCGAGCGACCTCCTCGGGCACGCCCTTGACCTCGAACATGATGCGGCCGGGCTTGACGACGGCCACCCACTCCTCGGGGTTACCCTTACCAGAACCCATGCGAGTCTCGGCAGGCTTCTTGGTGATGGGCTTATCGGGGAAGATCGTGATGTAGACACGACCGCCACGCTTCATGTAGCGGGTCATGGCAATACGAGCGGCCTCGATCTGACGGTTGGTGATCCAATGGGCCTCGAGAGCCTGGATACCAAACTCGCCGAAATGCAGCTCGGTATTACCCTTGGCCTGGCCCTTCATGGAGCCACGCTGCACCTTGCGGTGAAGAATACGCTTAGGGGCAAGCACTACTGACCCCTCCTCTCGGAGTTACGACGACGAGGACGGGAAGAGCCCTCGAGTGCAGGGTTGGGAACAGGCTGGCCCGGGAGCTTCTCGCCCAGGTAGATCCAGACCTTCACGCCGCAAGCGCCCATGGTGGTGCTGGCGACAGCCGTGCCGTAGTCGATCTTGGCACGGAGGGTGTGCAGAGGCACGCGACCCTCACGGTACCACTCACGACGGCCCATCTCGGCACCGCCGAGACGACCGGAGCACTGGATACGGATGCCCTTGGCGCCGGCCTTGCGGGCGGACTGGACAGCCTTGCGCATAGCGCGACGGAAGGCAACGCGGCCCTCGAGCTGCTCGGCAATAGACTGAGCAACGAGGTTGGCGTCGAGCTCGGGGCGCTTGATCTCGACAACGTCGACGGAGAGCTGGCCCTTGGAGACGCCAGCGACCTTCTCGAGCTCGGTGCGGAGGGTATCGATCTCGGCACCCTTCTTACCGATGACAACGCCGGGGCGAGCGGTGAGGATGATGATCTTCACCTTGTCGCCAGCGCGCTCGATCTCGACACGGGAGACAGCTGCGCGGGAAAGACGCTTCTCGAGGTACTTGCGGATCTCGAGATCGTTACCGAGGGTCTTAGCGTAATCCTTCTCTGCGAACCAGCGGGAGCGCCAGTTCTCGGTGATGCCAAGACGGAAGCCGGTGGGGTAGACTTTCTGACCCATACAGCTTTACGCCTCCTTTCGAGGAGCAACGACGACGGTGATGTGGGAAGTACGCTTCAGAATGCGAGAAGCGGAACCCTTGGCGCGGGGACGGATGCGCTTAAGCGTCGGACCCTCGTCAACATAGGCAGCGGCGACAACCAGGTTGTCGGCACGCAGACCGTTGTTGTTCTCGGCGTTCGCAACGGCGGAACGGAGAACCTTCTCGACATCCACGGCGACGGCGCGGTCGCAGAAGTGGAGGATGTCGAAGGCCTGAGCGACAGGCTTGCGGCGGATCAGATCGACCACCAGGCGGGCCTTGCTGGGGGAAACACGCACGTACTTAGCGACGGCGCGAACCTCGGTGGCCTCAGTTTCAATAGACTTAGTTGCCATTTACGGTTAACCCCCTATTTGGCCTTGTGGCCACGGAACGTACGAGTCGGCGCGAACTCGCCGAGCTTGTGACCAACCATGGACTCGGTAACATACACGGGCACATGCTTGCGGCCGTCGTGGACGGCGATGGTGTGACCAACCATCTCGGGGAAGATGGTGGACGCGCGGGACCAGGTCTTCACGACGTCCTTCTTGCCAGCCTCGTTCATCGCGGTGATACGCGAGAGAAGGCGAGTCTCCACGAACGGGCCCTTTTTGAGACTTCTGCTCATAAGTGCTTTCTCCTAAAACTCGGTATCCGAAATTACTTCTTACGGCGACGAATGATGTGCTGGTTCGAGACCTTCTTCTTCTTGCGCGTACGAAGGCCCTTCGTCGGCTTACCCCAGGGGGTAACGGAGGGACGACCAGAGGTGTGGTTCTTGCCCTCGCCACCGCCGTGCGGGTGGTCGACAGGGTTCATGACGGTACCGCGGACGGTCGGGCGCACGTTCATGTGACGCTTACGGCCGGCCTTGCCGATGACGATGTTGGCGTGATCGGCGTTGCCGACCTCACCGACGGTGGCGCGGCAGGTAACGAGGATGCGGCGCATCTCGGAGGAAGGCATACGGACGATGGCGTACTTGCCCTCCTTACCCATCAGCTGGCAGGAGTTACCGGCGGAACGGGCGATAGCGGCGCCCTTGCCCGGCTGGAACTCGACGGCGTGGATGAGCGTACCGACGGGGATGTCGGCGAGGGGCAGAGCGTTGCCCGGCTTGATGTCGGCGTCAGAACCGGACATAACGGTCTGACCGACCTCGAGGCCCTTGGGGGCCAGGATGTAGCGCTTCTCACCGTCAGCGTAGTGCAGCAGAGCGATGCGAGCGGAACGGTTCGGATCGTACTCGATCGTGGCAACCTTGGCGGGCACGCCGTCCTTGTTGCGCTTGAAGTCGATCACACGGTAACGACGCTTCACGCCGCCGCCCTGGTGGCGGGTGGTGATGCGGCCGTTGTTGTTACGACCGGCCTTCTTGGGCAGGGGCTCGAGAAGAGACTTCTCGGGCTTGGTGCAGGTGATCTCGGAGAAGTCGGAGATCGTCTGCCAACGCCTACCAGCGGAGGTCGGCTTAAGGTGCTTTACAGCCATTACAATCCCTTTCAGTAGGAATCCGTTAGCCATCGCAGACAGGGATTCGAGGTTCTGCCTCGGGTGCGATGACACCGGACGTATACACGGTTCCGGGCGTGTCCATTTTATACGCCCAAAACCTTGAGCTCCCGCCTCCCCTATTTGGGAGGCATGAGCTCACTCAACAGCAGCGAGTCTTAGGCCTGGTTGCCAAAGACCTCGATGGTGTCGCCCTCGGCCAGCGTGACGATGGCCTTCTTCCAAGAACGGGTCTTGCCGGCGACGTAGCGCACGCGCTTGGTCTTGGGCTTGACCGTCAGGGTGTTCACGCGAACGACCTTGACGCCGAAGATCTCCTCGACAGCGTCCTTGATCTGATACTTGTTAGCATCCTTGGCGACCTCGAACGTGTACTTGTTCTGCTCCATGCCGGAGAAGGAACGCTCGGACACGATCGGACGGATGATGATCTCGTGGGCGGTCATTTATGCAAGCACCTCCCCGAAGTGAGCGGCGATGTCGGCGGGCATCAGCACAGCGTTGTTGTTGACGAGATCGTAGGTGTTGGCCTCGTCGGCGGTGATGATGAACGTCTTGGGAATGTTGCGGAACGACAGGTAGGCGTTGACGTCCTCATCGCGAACGATGATGGTCAGACGCTTGCCCTCAAGGCCGAGAGCCTTGAGCATGGCGACGGCAGCCTTGGTGGAAGGCTTCTCGAAGCCGTAGTCGTCGACGAGCACGAGCTCGCCATCGGCCAGCTTGGCGGACAGCGCGGAGCGCATAGCCAGCTTGACTTCCTTGTTGTTCATACGCTTAGCGTAGGAACGGGGCTTGGGGGCGAAGACAACGCCACCGTGACGCCACTGGGCAGCACGGATGGAACCCTGGCGGGCACGGCCGGTGCCCTTCTGACGCCAAGGCTTCTTGCCGCCACCGGAAACCTCAGAGCGGCCCTTAGCAGACTGGGTGCCCTGACGCCAAGAGGCCATCTGGCACTTGACGATGTGGTGCATAACGTGGATGTTCGGCTCGATGCCGTACACCTCAGCGGCGAGCTCGGCCTCGGCGACCTTCTTGCCCTCGCTGTTCTTTACTTCAAACTTTGCCATTTAAGTGTTCTCCTTGGTATGACGCTGGGCTAAATGGGCTGGGCCCTTAGGCCATACGGATGGCGACGAGACCATTCTTGGCACCCGGGACAGCGCCCTTGACCAAGATGAGGTTCTGCTCGGCATCGATGCGGACAACGGAAAGGTTCTTGACGGTAACGCGCTCGTTACCCATGTGACCGGCCATCTTGACGCCCTTGAGGACGCGCGCAGGATAGGCGCACTGACCGATAGAACCGGGGTGACGCTGGAAGTGAGAACCATGCGTCATAGGACCGCGGCGCTGACCCCAGCGCTTGATGCGACCCTGGAAGCCCTTACCCTTGGAGGTACCGATGACGTCGACCTTCTCGACATCAGCGAAATCAGCGACGGTGACGACCTCGCCGACCTTGTGCTCCTCGCCGTTCTCGACGCGGACCTCACGAAGGAAGCGGACAGGCTCGACGCCGGCCTTGGCGAAGTGACCAGCCATGGGCTTGTTCACGTTCTTGGCCTTGATGTCGCCGAAACCAATCTGGACGGCGTCGTAGCCGTCGGTTGCCTGAGTTTTAACCTGCGAGACAGCGCAGGGGCCAGCCTGGATGACCGTGACGGGAACGACGTTGTCGTCCTCGTCCCAAACCTGGGTCATGCCAATCTTGCGGCCGAGAATCATGCTGATCAAGATATGATCCCAACTCTCGCGTGGTCTTGGGACAATGCGTACACCACCGAGCGTACGCCCCTAGAGGACCACTACTTACACGACGTGCTCCCCAGTCTTGTATTGCGTCCGGACTACCTGACAACCCTATTAAGCAGGCATTTTGTCCAGCCAGAATACTCCCCTGGTTACACACAGCTGTTTAGTATACACGGCTGCGGGCGTATCCATCGAGATTCATATTTCACTCACATTGTTTACGCAGGTAAAGTGCGTGGCACGTTCCCAGTGTGCGGCGGAGGGGGCGGGCCTGAGACATATTAAGGTTGCTGCTCTACAGTCCTGCTCACGACGGAGAGCACATTAAGTGCTCTCCTGTTCGTGCGGAACTCGCGACAACCTTAATATGTCTCAGGCCCGCCCCCTCCGCCGCACACTGGGAACGCCACGTTGATGTCTGCTTAACTCTGCTCGCTCAGGCTAATGACTTTGTTGAGGGTCCACAATTTGTTGCAAGGTGAACTTGCATTGGGGCGTATCGTCCTCTTCTCGCGCATCGTCAAAACCGAAGATCATGATGGCGCAGTTGGGGAGTTTTGTTGGGAGCTCAAAGCCCTCTGGGGCTGCGGCCTTGATAAATTGGCGGCTGGCGCTGCCGTGGCTTACTGCTAGGAGGGTTTCGATGCCCTCGGAGCCCATGAGATTGGTGAGGGCGCCTACCATGCGTTCTTGCAGTGCGCGGCTTCCTTCTCCTCCGAAGGGGACCAGGTCCTCGCCCGGATCCCAAACGTCGGTGGGCAGGGCGTCGTGGGGGCCTTCTTCGAAGGTGCCGTAGCTGCGCTCGATAATGCCTTCACAGGGCTCGACTGCGGCGTCCGGACCGAGGAGTTCGCATGCGACAAGACTTGCCGTGTCCATGGCTCGGCCTAAGGGTGATGAGACCACTTTGTCGGGGACGACGCTGTGGGCTTTGAGCCATGCGGCCGCTGCCCGTGCCTGCTGACGGCCCAGATCGGTGAGCGGTGAATCACAGCGACCCTGGACGAGCTTTTTGACGTTGAATTCCGTCTGGCCGTGGCGGAGTAGGTATAGGCGCTTCATGCTCTCCTCTTCTGTATAACTTGCTTTGCCGGCACAGCCCTACTCGTGGGTATGCCCTACGTAGTCTTCGTCGATCGTAATCTTGGCAATCGACTTGGGATATTCCGATTCGACCCGTTGTGTCAGCGCGTGCTTTACGTCTTCGGCACTCATCTGCAGATCCGAGGGACGCACGCAGTCAAAGATCACGTTGGTGTGCGTAGGACCCGGCACACAGCGTAGGTCATGAATCGAGAGGCGGTTATCGATCTCCTGGGCCATGGCGTGAATGCGCAAGCGCATGCTCGCCAGCTTGGGGTCATCGGTCACGATGGGATCGTAGTGAAGCGTAACGATCATGCCGTCTTCGTCCCTAAACGACTGCTCGATGTTATCGAGCGTGTCGTGACTTTCCAACGGGCTGTCCTCGGCCGCCATCTCGGCATGCGCACTTGCAAACTTCCTGCCCGGGCCGTAGTCGTGAACCATCAAATCGTGAACGCCCAAAACGCCGGGAAAGCTCATGATCTTGTCTCGAATGTGCTTGACCAGCTTAGGATCGGGCGACTGACCCAAAAGCGGGCTCACCGTATCCTGGATGAGTTCAAAACCGCTCCAGCCAATATAGGCGCCAACGGCAAGGCCGACCCATGCGTCAAGATGGATGTGCGTCACCTGCGAAACAATCGCGCACGCCAGCACGGCGCCCGTGGCTAGGACATCGTTCTTGGAATCCTGCGCGGTCGCATGCAGCGTCTCGGACTCAATGCGGTCACCGAGCTTTTGGTTGAGGGCCGCCATCCACAGCTTTACGACCATCGAAAGCACTAGAACTGCCACCAGGGCAAGCGAGAACTCGACAGGTTCGGGGTGGATGATGCGCTCAAACGAGGACTTCACCAGTTCAAGGCCAATGAGAAGCACGAGCGCCGCCACGACAAGACCCGAGAGGTACTCGTAGCGACCATGGCCGTATGGATGCTCGGGGTCGGCGGGCTTGCTCGCCAGCTTAAAGCCCAGCACGCTCACGATATTCGAGCTGGCATCGGACAGGTTGTTCATGGCATCCGCCACAATCGAAACCGATCCCGAAACCACACCAATTGCGCCCTTCGCAGCACAAAGCGCAACATTGGCGAGAATACACACCACGCCCGTCAACGTGCCCACGCGCGCACGGTCGCCCTGCGCACGCTTAACAATCCACTCGACCATCTACATCCGCCCCCACGGTACTACCTATATATCTATTGCTCAAACGGATTGTAGTGTAGCCACTTTGTCTCCCAGATACAAAGAGGCCGCAGCCCGCACGGGCCACGGCCTTGGAGCATGACAAAAGAATCGTCCTTTTGTCGCACAGATTTATGCGCTTACTTCAGCAGCGCTCGCCACTGTTTCGGGCGAATCGGCTCCGTCCTCCGTCGCCTGTTCCTTCGTCGGCACCACACCAAAGCAGTAGCTCAGCGCCGCAGACACCGCAAATGCCGTGCCGCCGGCAGCGCAGCACCACAGCAGGTTCGAGATGCCGCCCATGGCAAAGCCAATGACCATGAGGACATTCGTCATGCCGATGGTATAGGCCGTAACGTGGCCCACGGCCGCAACAAGGCCTCCGACGGCGCCGCCAATGGCCATGCACGTCAGGCACCTGCCATATTTAAAGCCGCAACCGTACAGCGCCGGCTCGCTTACGCCACCAAGCACACCCGAGATCGAATAGCCCAGCATGAGCGCCTTCTCGTCCTTATCCGCAACGCGGAGCGACGCGCCAAAGGGCATGCCCCAAACGGCGAACGTCGCCATCGTCGCGGCGATCAGGATGCACGAATCCGTTCCCACACTCATGAACTGCGCGTAGGCAAGCGATAGGACAACGTTGCTGACGCCGGCGATCTTTAGGAACTCCCAGCCCGCGGTAAGCCCCATGAGCGTGAGCAGCGACACGATGCCACCGGAATTGCCAAGCATAAACATAAGCTGGCCCAACAGCATGCCCAGATAGCTGCCCGCCGGCGCCGTAATACACAGCGAAACCGGAACCATGACAAGCATGGTCGCAAACGGAACGAACGAAAACGCCACGGCCTTAGGGATAACGCGCTGAAAGAAACACTCCACTCGCCATAGCACGGGCACCGAGATGAGAACCGGAATAACAGTCGTCGTGTAATCGTTGACCGGCGCGGGAAGCAGACCATACACGGAAGTCATCGATGCCCCCGTCGTCGATGCGGCATCGACGAGCTTAAGCAGATCGGGCGCAATCAATACGCCGCCCAGCATCATGCCTAGCTGCTCCGAGCAACCGAGCTGGCGGGCGGCCGCCCAACCAAGATAAATGGGCAAAAAGTAGTAGCCGGCGTTATAGAGCCAACTGTAGAACAGGCGATAGATTTCGGAATCGGCAGACCACAGGCCCAGCATACCTTCGCCCATAATGACGGCGACGGTGCGGAACAACGCCGCGCAGACAATAAACGGCAGCGCCGACATCATGCTTTTGGACAGATAGTCCACCACGGCCATGGCGTTTGATGAAACCGTCGTTGTAAACGAGGTGTTAGAAACTTGTGACATGGAACGCCTTTCCCAATGTGACATGCGAGCTTTCCCTTTGTCACATCGTGCGGTACTGACCGATTGCGCGGTACTTTTCGTAGCGGAGGTTTGTGAGGGTCGCGTCGTCGAGCTGCCCAAGCGTATCGAAGGCATCAAATGCCGAGGACATGACGGCACCGGCGATCTCCTCATGCGACAGGCCCCTATCGTCAACAATGCCGTCGATGATGCCGAGCGCCAACAGATCGGGGGCCGTGAGCTTAAGCGCCTCGGCGGCCTCATTCGCGCGCTCGGTATCCTTCCACAGGATCGACGCACAGGCCTCGGGGCTCACGACCGAATAGGCCGAGCTCGAGAGCATCAGGATGCGGTCGGCCACGGACAGCGCCAGCGCGCCACCAGAGCCGCCCTCGCCTGTCACCACCGAGACAATCGGCGTCTTAAGGCCGCTCATCTCCATGAGGTTCTGGGCAATCGCCTCACCCTGGCCGCGTTCCTCGGCACCGATGCCGCAAAACGCGCCCGAAGTATCGACCAGGCACAGAACCGGTCGACCAAACTTTTCGGCCTGGCGCATCAGGCGACGCGCTTTGCGGTAGCCCTCGGGATGTGCCATACCAAAGTTGCGACGCATACGCTCTTTAGTCGTGGTGCCGCGCTCGACGGCGATGACCGTTACGGGGCGTCCGTCTTTCCAGCCAATGCCAGCCACCACAGCAGCGTCGTCGCCAAAGTAGCGGTCGCCGTGCAGCTCCACAAATCCATCCAGGCCCAGCGAGATCATCTCGCCTGCCGTGGCGCGATCTGCCGAGCGGGTCTGCTTGACAATCTCGAGCGCGGTTTTTGGTGCGGCCGAGCGCTTGAACAAGTGTCCCAGCTTTTTGCCGCGGCGACCCGTATGCACGATCTCATGCGGTGCCCCCAGGCCGGGCGCGTGCCCTTCGTGCAGCGCCAGCAGCTCGCCTACCGTGAGCGCAATCTCGCCACGCGGAACAACGGCATCGCAAAAGCCGTGCTCCAGCAAAAACTCGGAGCGCTGGAATCCCTTGGGCAGGCGCTTGTGCATGTTCTGCTCGATCACGCGCGGGCCGGCAAATGCCGTCAGGGCATCGGGCTCGGCCAGGATAATGTCGCCCTCCATGGCAAAACTCGCGGTTACGCCTCCGGTCGTGGGGTCGGTGAGCACCGTGATATACAGGCCGCCCGCCTCGCTGTGGCGCCTAACCGCCGCAGAAATCTTGGCCATCTGCATAAGCGATGTCACGCCCTCTTGCATGCGCGCACCGCCCGAAACGGTAAAGCCGACAACTGGCAATCCCAGCTCGGTCGCTCGCTCAAATGTGCGACAGATCTTCTCGCCCACCACGGAACCCATCGAGCCCATCATAAAGTTGGCGTCCATAAAGAAGAGCGCCGTATCGCAACCGCAGATTTTGCCCTTGCCGCACACAACGGCATCGCGCTCGCCCGAACGCTCGCTCACGCTCTTGAGCTTGTCGGCATAGCCGGGAAACGAGAGGAAGTCCTCCGGCGCCAGATTGGCATCCCATTCCTCAAACGTGCCCTCGTCAACCGTCATGCGCATGCGGTCGCGCCCGCTCACGCGAAAGTGTTTGCCGCAACGAGGGCAGACCTCAAGGTTGTCGTGCAGGCGCGCCTCATCGATCACACGGCGGCACTCCGGGCACTTGATAAACACGTGACGCGCGGGAAACTCGGCGCACGACTCGGTCATTGGCCCCTCGAGGACGTTGACCGTCTTCGCTTTTCTATTCATCAGCATAGAGATGCCCCATCAGATCGGTGTGATACATGCCTGACAAGAACTCGTCGTTTGCCAGCACGTCGAGCTGAAGCTCGCTGTTTTCGCTCACGCCCTCAATCACGAGCTCGCCCAGGGCCGAGCGCATCTTACGAATAGCGCCGTCACGCGTGGGCGCACACACGATGAGCTTGCCGAGCATAGAGTCGTAGTACGGCGGAACGTTCGCACCGGTAAACATGGCGGAATCCCAGCGTACGCGCGGACCACCCGGCACACGCAACGCGGTGACCGTTCCACATGACGGCAGAAAGTCCGGCGTTTCGGCATTGATGCGGCACTCCATGGCGTGGTTGCGGACCGGCATGTCCTCCCGCTCAAAGGGCAGAGGCTGGCCGGCTGCCACGCGCAGCTGCCACTTGACCAAGTCGGTATCGGTCACAAACTCCGTAACCGGATGCTCCACCTGCAAGCGCGTGTTCATTTCCATAAAGTAGAAATTGCCGTCGTCCGAATACAAGAACTCGATGGTACCGGCCCCTTCGTAGCCGACGGCACGAGCCAAGTCACGCGCTGCCTTGTGCATGCGAGCACGAGTGTCGTCGTGTCCGTCGAGGCACGGCGCGGGGCTCTCCTCGATCAGCTTTTGATTGCGACGCTGAACCGAGCACTCGCGCTCGCCGAGCGAAAACACATGGCCCTGCTTATCGGCCATAATCTGCACCTCAACGTGGTGCGCCGGCGCGACGAACTTCTCCATGTAGCACTCGCCGTCGCCAAAGACGGCCTCGCCCTCGGCACGCGCCTCGATGAACGCCTTTGCCGCATCTTCCACGCGCTCGACCTTACGAATACCGCGACCGCCGCCGCCCGCACGCGCCTTAATAAGCACGGGGCAGCCAATGCGCTCAGCCTCGGCCGTTGCCTCCTCGGGACTTTTGAGCAAATCGCAGCCCGGCACGATGGGCACGCCCGCCGCGGCAGCCGTTCGACGTGCGGCGTCCTTGTCGCCCATGCTGTCGATCACCTTGGCCGAAGGACCAACAAACGCCAGGCCATACTTGTCGCAGTCGCGCACGAAGCTCGCCTTCTCGGAGAAAAAGCCATAGCCGGGATGAATTGCCTTAGCTCCCGACTTTACGGCACAGGTGAGCACGGCATCGTCGTTGAGGTAACTCTCGGCAAGACGCGGGCCGCCGATGCAATACGCCTCGTCGGCAAGCTGCACGTGCAGCGCGTCCGCATCGGCCGTGGAATAAACGGCGACGGTCTTGATGCCCATATCGCGGCACGCGCGGATAACACGGACCGCGACTTCGCCGCGGTTGGCGATGAGCACTTTGTCGAACATGAAGCCTTCCTTAACTTTCGTGCATGAGTGCAAAAGACATATCGGCGCGGCAGCAAACCTCACCGTTGACGCTCGCAGTACCCGTCGCAAAGCGGAACGGCCCGCGCGCACGCGTGATGGTGCACACCAGATCAACCGTGTCGCCCGGGCGCACCGGACGCTTAAAGCGCACCTTGTCCAGACTCGTGTAGAACGGCGTCGCGCCGCGCGCTTCCTCATCGCCCATCAGCAGCACGCAGCAGTTTTGGGCGAGCATCTCGCACTGAATCACGCCGGGGACCACCGGGTTTCCCGGAAAATGCCCCTGCAAAAAGTACTCGTCGCCCGTGATCGTGATCTTGCCGTGGGCCTCGTCGCCCACCAGCTCGGCCTCGTCGAGCAAAAGCATCGGTTCGCGATGCGGCAACAGTTCCTTAAGCTCTTCTTTGTTCATGGATATCACCTATCCGATTCTCATGAGGCAGCTGCCAAACTCCACGAGGGCGCCGTCGGCCACGCAGATCTCGAGCACCTCGCCGTCTGCCTCGGCTGTCACCTCGTTGAGAACCTTCATAGCCTCGATGATGCAGAGGGTCTCGCCGGCCTTGACCTTGGAGCCCACGCGCACAAACGGCTCGTCGCCCGGCGCTGGGGCAGCATAGAAAACGCCGACCATGGGAGCGGTCACCTCGGTGCCCTTGGGCTCCGGTGCGGCAACAGGTGTCTGCGCGGCGGGCTCCGGTGCGGCAGGCGCGACTGTGGGAGCTGCAACTGGAGCGGCCATAGCGCTCGGTATGGGCATGGGCACGGCAACCGGCTGTGCGGCGCTCGCGCGCTCGAGTTCGACCGCGGTGCCATCGGGCTCCTCAACGCGCACGCGCGTGAGGCCGCGGTCCTCCATAACATCGGCTATCTCGGCAAGTCTTTTGGAATCCATGCTCTAGCTCCTCGTATATCTACGCAGCGCGATGGCGGCGTTGTGTCCGCCAAAGCCCAGGTTGGTCGAAAGCGCCCAGGTAAGGTCGGCGCGAACCGCGCGATTGGGCGTGTAGTCAAGATCGCAGGCGGGATCGGGCGTGTGGTAGTTAATGGTCGGCGGCACCACGCCCTGCTCGAGCGCCATGGCGCAGGCCATGACCTCGATGGCGCCCGTGGCACCGATCATGTGGCCGGTCATCGACTTAGTCGACGAGACGTGCGCGGCGCGCGCCGCGTCCTCGCCGAGCGCACGCTTAATGCCCGCCGTCTCGGACGAATCGTTGAGCTTGGTAGATGTGCCGTGGGCATTGATGTAGAGACCCTCGGAAGGCTTGACGTCGCCCTCGGTCACCGCCAGCGATATCGCGCGGGCAATGCCGGCAGCCTCGGGATCAGGGCTCGTGATGTGATAGGCATCATCGGTGTTGCCGTAGCCCACGACCTCGGCATAAATGTGCGCACCGCGCGCCTGCGCATGTTCTATGCTCTCGAGCACGAGCACGCAGGCGCCCTCGCCCATCACAAAGCCGTCGCGGTCTGCATCGAACGGACGGCAGGCCGTCGCGGGATCGGGGTTGGTGGTCAATGCGCGGCAGGACGTAAAGCCCGCAACGGCATCGGGGATAATTGCGGCCTCGGCGCCGCCCGCGAGGATCGCGTCGGCATAGCCGTGCTTGATGGCGCGGAACGCCTCGCCCACCGCATGGGCCGAGGTCGCGCACGCGGTCACCACGGGCAGGGTCGGGCCCTTTGCCTTGTGGCGGATTGCGATATTGCCCGATGCCATGTTGGGGATCATCATCGCGATCATATAGGGCGATGCGCGGCGGGGCCCACGTTCGGCAATCGTATGGACGTTGTCGACGAGCGTCGTCATGCCGCCCACGCCCGAGCCCACGTAGACGCCCAGGCGCTCGCGATCGATGGCGCCTTCGACATTAAAGCCCGCATCGTGCATGGCTTCGTCCGAAGCCGCCATCGCAAACTGAACGCAGGGGTCGAGATGCTTGGCGTCACGCTTGCCAAAGTACTCGTTGCCGTCAAAGCCCTTGACCTCGGCTGCCACCTTGACGGCAAACGCATCGGTATCGAAGTGCGTGATCGGGCCGATGCCGCACGTGCCGGCGCACATGGCCGCCCAGGTGGCAAGCGCGGTGTTGCCGAGCGGCGACACGGCACCGATACCGGTGATTGCAACTCTCTGTTCCATCATGGTCTCCTCATCCAAGCCGTTCTTCGGCCTTGGTTTCTACATCGCCATTCCGCCGTCGACGCGTACGACCTCGCCCGTAATGTAGGCAGCCGCATCGCTCGCCAAAAAGCGCACCACGCCGGCCACTTCCTCGGGGCGCGCCATGCGCTTTAGGGGAATCTGCTCCTCGGTTGCCGCGCGAACCTTCTCCGAGAGCTTTGCCGTCATATCCGTCTCGACAAACCCGGGTGCGACCGCGTTCACTCGTACGCCGCGGGGCGCAAGCTCGCGCGCTACCGCCTTGGTCAGGCCGATGACGCCCGCCTTGGAGGCAGCGTAGTTAGCCTGCCCGGCATTGCCCATCAGGCCCACAACCGAGCTCATGTTGATGACGCAACCGCCGCGCTGGCGCATAAAGGTCTTGGTGAGTGCGCGCGTCGTATTGAACGTGCCCTTGAGATTGACATCGAGCACGCGGTCGAAGGCATCGTCACCCATACGCATGAGCAGGCCGTCGCGCGTGATGCCGGCGTTGTTGACGAGCGCCCAAATGGAGCCAAAGTCGTTGAGGACCGCTTCCACGCACGCATTGACGGCAGCGGGGTCTGCCACGTCGCATTGATATGCGCGCGCCGTGGCGCCAACCATCTCGCAGGCTCCGCATGTCTCGCGCGCGGCATCGACGCTACCGGCATAGACGACGGCAATATCAAAGCCGTCCTCCGCCAAGCCAACCGCACAAGCGCGGCCGATTCCCCGCGAGCCGCCCGTGACCAGTGCCACACGGCGTGAGTCGTTGCGCTCGAGCGCGCCGTTGTTCAAGTTGCCCATGTCATTCCTTTCGGGTTACAGCCCTGTGGGCTATGCGAGCTCATCGGCAATAGCTGCGACCTGCTCGGCCGTTTCGCACGAATACACGCGAACGTCGCTCAGCGTACGCTTGACCAGGCCCGACAGTGTTTTGCCAGGACCGACCTCAATAAACGTGTCGATACCCTGATCCTGCAGAGTATGCAGCGTGTCGACCCAGCGAACGGCATTGCTCACCTGGTTGGCCAAGACATCCGATACTGCTCGCGAGTCCGCCGGATAGGGCGCCGCCGTCATATTTGCCATGACCGGAATCAGCAGCGGAGACGGCGCGTGGCCGGCTTGGATATACGTCGCCAGTCCCTCAGTCGCCTCGGCCATATAGGGGCTATGGAATGCACCCGACACCGCGACCTTCATGGCCCGGCCGCCAGCCTCTTTTACTAGGACGTCGAGGGTCTGCAGCGCATCGGGCGCTCCGGCCACAACCGTCTGCTGGGGACTGTTGTAGTTGACCGGCCAGCAGTCCTCGCCGGCCTGCGCAGCCAGGTTCTCGACTTGCGCAGCATCAAGTTTGATGACGGCGCGCATGCCGCCGGGGTGACGCTCGGCCGCCGTGGCCATCAATGCCGCGCGCTCACACACGAGCTCAAAACCCGCTCGCGTATCGAATGCCCCCGCAAAGGTGAGTGCAGCGACCTCGCCCAGCGAGAATCCCGCACAGGCGGCAGGCACCACGCCGCGCTCACGCAGGGCGACGGCGACAGCCAAGTCGTGCACGAACACGCAAGGCTGCGTGTTCTCGGTCTGCGAGAGCTCCTCCTTGGAGGCGCTCCGGCACTGCTCGCTCGTCCCCGGGCGCACCTCATCGGCAATGGCGAACACCTCGGCAGCCGCCGGCGATGTCTCGATCAAGTCGACGCCCATCGCGGGGTGCTGGGCACCCTGGCCGGCAAACAAAAACGCTACGCCACCCATGCGCACGCACCCTTCAGGACGCGCTCGGCGCCATCGACCAGATCGTCAACGATTTCGCGTGCGCTCTGGCGCTCGTTGACCATGCCGGCAATCTGTCCACACAAAAACGAACCCTCTTCGTAGTTGCCGTCCTTGGCGGCCTTACGCAGCGCACCGGTTCCCATAGCACCGAGCTCCTCGGCACTCGCGCCGGAACCCTCGCTCTTGGCATAGGCGTTGGTGAAGGGGCTCTTGAGGGCGCGCACTGGATGTCCCGTCGAGCGACCGGTCGCACGCGTCGAAGTGTCGTTGGCCTTCAGGACCATCTCTTTGTACTGCTCCGAGACGGTGCACTCGTCTGCGACCAGAAAGCGCGTACCCACTTGCACGCCTTCGGCGCCCAGCATAAAGGCGGCCGCCACGCCGCGGCCGTCGGCAATACCGCCGGCGGCCACGACGGGAATGTCAACCGCATCGACGACCTGCGGCACCAGTGCCATCGTCGAGGTCTCGCCAATATGGCCGCCCGATTCGGTACCCTCGGCAACAACCGCCGTGGCTCCACGACGTGCCACGAGGCGCGCCAGCGCCACCGAGGCAACGACCGGGATGACCTTGATGCCCGCCTCGTTCCACGCCTTCATGTACTTGGCGGGATTGCCGGCGCCCGTCACGACGACCGGCACTCGCTCGTCAATCACGACCTGCGCGACCTCGTCGGCAAACGGGCTCATGAGCATGACGTTGACGCCAAAGGGCTTATCCGTCTTGGCGCGCAGCTCATGAATCTGGTCGCGAAGCCAGTTGGCGTCGGCGTTCATGGCCGCGATGATGCCTAAGCCACCCGCCTCGGACACTGCGGACGCCAGCGAGGCGTCGGCAATCCAGGCCATACCGCCCTGGAACACGGGCGTTTCGATGCCGAGCAGATCGCAGAGAGGAGTCTTGAGCATCTCTACTTCTCCAATGCCGCCTCGACCGTATCGGCGAACTCGCCGACCGTCTTGGGGTTCTCCTCGGTATCGAGCTGGATGCCAAACTCGTCCTCGACGGCGACGAGGATCTCGACGGTGCCCAGGCTGTCGAGACCAATCTCCTCGAGCGTAGACTCGGGCTTCATCTCGACATCGTCAAGACCAGCGGTCTCGCGGATAACGTCGCAAACGCGCTCGAAGGTCTTCTGATCTGCCATGGTAGTTCTCCTTTGTTTGTGCCCCAGGGGCGTTTTTATTTCCTATGTGCGACTACTTCCAACGAAGCAGATAGCCACCTATATCCAGGCCAGCGCCAAATCCAACGAGGGCGATGGTGTCGTCCGCATTCAGTGCGTCGGTGCGTGCCAGCCGGTCAAGCGCAAGGGGAATGCAGGCGCTCGAAATGTTGCCGGTCTCGCGCAGCGTTCGAACCACGCGCTCGTCTGGCACGCCGAGACGCTTGACCGCCTGGCTCAGGATTCGTTCGTTAGCCTGATGGAATACAAAATGATCGATGTCTTCGACAGAAATGTCCGCATCGCTCGCAAGCTTATGGATCGTGTCGCAGATGGCGTTGACGCCGAACTTGAACACGCGGCGGCCATTCATGGACAGCACACTCTCGCTATCTACGGAGGCCTTAAACGGCGAGGTGCCGACCAGACCGGGAACGCGCAAGGTCTCGACGTCGGGCGCCGTCGAAAGCTCAACGGCAAGGGGGTTGTCTCCCCCAGTCCCAATCACTGCGGCTCCTGCCCCATCGCCAAAGAGCACGCACGTGGCGCGGTCGGTCCAGTCGAGCGCGCGCGTCATCTGCTCGGCAGCAACGACAAGCACGCGCTCAGCACGGCCGCGGTCGATATAGCCCTCGGCGACATCGAGCGCAAATACGAAGCCGGCGCAGGCCGCCGAGACATCAAAGGCGGGACACGTCGCGCCCAGACGCTCGGCAACGGCACATGCCTCGGCGGGAACGAGATGATCACCCGTTGTCGTCGAGCAGACGATCAGATCCAGCTGGCTCGCGTCGATTCCGGACACCTGGAGTGCCCGCTCGCTCGCCGCTACGGCAAGGTCGTCAAGTGACTCGGTGGTGCAGACGTGGCGGCTCTTGATACCTGTGCGAGTAAAAATCCACTCATCCGAGGTATCGAGGAACTCGGACAGCTCGTCATTGGAAACACTGCGCTTAGGAAGCGCCGAGCCTGTTCCAAGAATCGTGAAACCCATCACTAACCTCCTTTGAGTTGTTGACGTGTTTACATCGACCAAGAGAGGATAACGCATTTCACTCGTTGTTGACGTGTTAACATTAAATTGTCCAAATGCGACAAAGGCTTCACATTGTGTCTATCTCTCGACACCATTGCGTGATTGCCTAATTAACTTAGGAGGTAGCAGCTCTTATGGATTCTCGTTTAACGGTGGTCGATGTAACCGGATCGACCAACGACGACCTGCTCGAAGCAGGAAAACAGGGAGCGCCGCACGGCACAGGACTTGCCGCCCGGGCTCAGACAGCAGGACGCGGCCGGCGTGGCCACAAGTGGGATTCAACCGCTGGCAACCTATTGCTTTCGATTGTCCTGCGTCCATGCGTTAATCCCGCAAAGTACTCTGGACTTGCCGCCGTCAGCGGCCTAGCGGTGCTCAAGGCGCTCGAAAAGCAGGGTTTTGCAAACGAGATTGGCCTCAAATGGCCCAACGACCTGGTCGCGCGAGGGCGCAAGCTCGGCGGCATTCTGGTCGAGGCCGCACGCGATAACGAAGGCAAACCTTTCGCCGTCTGCGGCATTGGCGTCAATGTGAGCTATGTACCCTCGGTGGTTCCCGATGGCGGCCTGCCGGCAATCGGTCTCTCGGATCTCAACGAGAGCGTTCCCGCCGTCGACATGCTCCTCGATGAGGTCTATCACGCCGTTATAGACGCTGTAGATGCCTGGGCAGAGCGCCTCAACGCCAAGGAAGAAGACGCCGGTCCGCTCGCGCCCGTCCTCGACGAATATATCGCTCACCTCAATTGGATTGGGGAGCACGTTATCGCCCGTTCCCCTGCCGGTGACGAGCTGGCACGCGGAATCTTTAAAACCGTCGATGCCTTTGGTCGCGCGCGTATCGAAACGGAAGGCGGCTTGCGATCCTTCCATTTTGAGGAGGCATCGCTGCGCCCCTTGAGCGAATAGGTCACCGCAGCCACCTACTCGGCAGCATTACCCGGCAATCCAAACCATCATTCAAAACAAAAGAGCCCCGCTACCGTAATGGCAGCGGGGCTCTTTAAGCTATGAGCGATATCGCTTAGAGCTTGATGTCGATGTCGACGCCAGCGGGGAGGTCGAGACGCATGAGCGAATCAACGGTGCCCGAGGTGGGGTCGAGGATGTCGATGAGGCGCTTGTGGGTGCGCATCTCGAACTGCTCACGGGAGTCCTTGTTCACGTGCGGCGAGCGGATAACCGTGTACAGGTTGCGCTCGGTGGGCAGGGGGACAGGACCGGAAACGCGAGCGCCGGTCTTCTGAGCGGTCTCGACGATGAGCTTCGCGGACTGATCGACGACCTCGTGATCATAGCCCTTGAGGCGAATGCGGATCTTCTGGGTAGCCAACTTAAACCTCCAAAGAGTGCGAGAGATGTTCTCGCAGGATTACGTAACAGGGAGCTCGAACTTAGGCGTTCTTGCTCATGACCTCGTCCACGATGGACTTGGGCGCGGGCTCATAAGAGTCGAACTGCATCGTGTAGGATGCACGGCCCTGGGTCTGGGAGCGAAGGTCGGTAGCGTAACCGAACATCTCGCCCAGCGGCACCTTGGCACGGATGAGCTTGCTGTTCTTGCGATCCTCCATGCCCTCGATCTTGCCGCGGCGACCGGAGAGGTTGCCCATAACGTCGCCCATGTACTGCTCGGGGGTCTCGACCTCGACAGCCATGATCGGCTCGAGCAGCTGCGGGTCGGACTTCTTGAGAGCGTCCTTGATAGCCATGGAACCGGCGATCTTGAAGGCGGCCTCGGAGGAGTCGACCTCGTGGTAAGAACCGTCGAACAGGGTGACCTTAACGTCGAGGACCGGGAAGCCGGCGATAACACCGGTGTTCAGGGCCTCCTGGATGCCCTTGTCGATGGACGGGATGTACTCCTTGGGCACGACGCCGCCGACGATAGCGTTGACGAACTCGTAGCCGAAGCCCTCCTCCATCTTCTCGAGCTTGATGACAGCGTGGCCGTACTGACCGCGACCGCCGGACTGACGGACGAACTTGCCCTCAGCCTTCTCGACGTCGTGACCAGCGGTCTCGCGGTAGGCGACCTGGGGCTTACCGACGTTAGCGTCAACCTTGAACTCGCGGAGCAGACGGTCGACGATGATCTCGAGGTGCAGCTCGCCCATGCCGGCGATGATGGTCTGGCCGGTCTCGTGGTTGGTGGACACCTGGAAGGTCGGGTCCTCCTCGGCGAGCTTGGTCAGAGCCAGGGACATCTTGTCCTGCTCGGCCTTGGTCTTGGGCTCGATGGCAACGTCGATAACGGGCTTAGCGAACTCGATCTTCTCGAGGACGATCTCCTTGCCCTCGGCGCACAGGGTGTCACCGGTGGTGGAGTTCTTGAAGCCGACGCAAGCGACGATGTCGCCGGCGGCAGCGTCGTCACGGTCGATACGCTCGGCGGCGTTCATCTCGAGGATGCGGCCGAGGCGTTCGCGCTGACCGTTGGAAGCGTTGACCACGTAGGAGCCGGACTCGGCGCGGCCGGAGTAAACGCGGACATAGGTGAGCTTACCGACGAACGGGTCGGTCATGATCTTGAAGACCAGGCCAGAGAAGGGCTCGTCGAAGGAAGGATGACGCTGGATCTCCTCGCCGGTGTCCGGATCGGTACCGGTGACGGCCTCAACGTCGAGCGGGCTGGGCAGGTAGTCGACGACAGCGTCGAGCAGCTCCTGAACGCCCTTGTTCTTGTAGGCGGAGCCCACGAAGACGAGGTTGAGCTCGTTGGCCAGAACGCCCTTGCGTAGAGCAGCCTTGAGCTCCTCGACGGTGAAGTCCTCCTCCATGAGGATCTTCTCCATGAGCTCGTCGTCAAAGCTGGCAGCAGCGTCGAGGAGCTCCTCGCGCTTGGTGGCAGCGATGTCGGCAAACTCAGCCGGGATCTCGTCCATCGGCTCGGGGTAGGTCATGCCCTTCTCGTCGGCCTTGAAGTCCCATGCAGTCATGGTGACCAGGTCGATGACGCCCCAGAAGTTGTCCTCGGCGCCCATCGGGACCTGAGCGGCCACGGCGTTAGCGTCGAGACGATCCTTCATGGTCTCGATAGCGTTGAAGAAGTCAGCGCCCACGCGGTCATACTTGTTGATGAAGGCGATGCGGGGGACGTTAAAGGTGGAAGCCTGACGCCAAACGGTCTCAGACTGGGGCTGAACGCCGGCAACGGCGTCGAAGACGGCGACAGCGCCATCGAGGACGCGCAGGCAGCGCTCGACCTCGGCGGTGAAGTCAACGTGGCCCGGGGTGTCGATGATCTGGATGCGGTAGTCCTTGCCGTCCTTGTTCCAGAAGCACGTGGTAGCAGCGGAGGTAATGGTTACGCCGCGCTCCTGCTCCTGAACCATCCAGTCCATGGTGGCAGCGCCCTCATGGACCTCACCGATCTTGTGGGTCTTACCGGTGTAGTAAAGAATACGCTCGGTCGTGGTGGTCTTACCGGCATCGATGTGGGCCATGATGCCGATGTTACGGGTATCGGAAAGCTTGTACTTAGGCTTAGCCATGTTAGTTCCTTACCTTAACTTACCAACGATAGTGAGAGAACGCGCGGTTGGCCTCGGCCATCTTGAAGACGTCCTCGCGCTTCTTGACGGAAGCGCCCAGGCCGTTGGAAGCGTCGAGGATCTCGTTGGCGAGACGCTCGGCCATGGTCTTCTCCTTGCGAGCGCGGGAGAAGTTGACGATCCAGCGGATACCCAGAGCGGTGGAACGACGGGAGTTGACCTCCATCGGGACCTGATAGGTAGCGCCACCGACACGCTTGGGCTTAACCTCGAGCGTGGGCTTGACGTTGTCCATAGCCTTCTTGAAGGTAGCGAGAGCGTCGCCACCCTCGGACTTCTCGGCAACGATCTCGAAAGCGGTGTAAACGATGCGCTCAGCGGTGGCCTTCTTGCCGTCAAGAAGGACCTTGTTGATGAGCTGAGTCACCAGGCGGTTGTTGTAAACGGCGTCAGGCTGAACCTCACGACGATTAGCTGCTGCACGACGCGGCATGTGAAATCTCCTTAAGTGTCTACCGTGCGGCGCTTAGGCGGCACACGGCGAAAGTATCAAAACGTTATCTGGCTTATTTGGCCTTGGGGCGCTTAGCACCGTACTTGGAACGGGCCTGCATACGGTTCTGGACCGGAGCAGCGTCGTAGGCGCCACGGATGACGTGATAACGGACACCAGGGAGGTCACGGACACGACCGCCGCGGACGAGCACGATGGAGTGCTCCTGCAGGTTGTGGCCCTCACCCGGGATGTAAGCAGTAACTTCGATGCCGTTGACGAGGCGAACACGGGCAACCTTACGAAGAGCCGAGTTCGGCTTCTTGGGGCTCGTGGTGAAGACGCGGGTGCACACGCCGCGCTTCTGGGAGTTGTGCTGCAGGGCAGCGTTCTTGGACTTCTTGGGCACGGAACGACGGCCCTGGCGAACCAGCTGGTTAATAGTAGGCAAAGCGTACTCCTTCTCGAATGATTCCAGCTTTATGTAAAGTGCAACGGCTTGAATCGAGGGGTCAGCATCCCCCTACGAAACACGCAGTTCGATAGGATACGTGCCGTTAGCTGTGCCGTCAACAGACCACGCCGCCGGGCGTATCCCAAAATGAGCACATTTCCGCAAAGCCTACACAAAAGGAATCCCCTCCTGTGCGCGGTGGTGGATCCCCGGCCCGGGCGACCCATCAAGATCTTGCCGCATACTTCCGAAATTCAGACGAATATCGCTCGCTTTAACCGCCAATTTAACTCAAAATAGGCCGCTTCCCCTAGTAGGAAGCGGCCCCAAATCTTACGAATAGACGATGGTAAAGGGCTCTTTCGTTTCGGTCTCCCCTGTTGATGTATACCTCACAATTTCAAGGGTTACCGAGACAACTTGATCGACATCAATCAACTTCGTTGGCACCCAGATGTTCTCTCCGCTATTGCGCCCATAAGAAAAATATAAGTTGAACACCCCTGCGTCGTCATCTTCGATAATCTGCTCCGATCCATCCTTGTAGCTGACGGTCAGCTTATTATCAACTGCTTCATAGCCCAAATCATCGATGTGCGTCTGGATGGAAAACGGGCTAATCTCAAGAGGCGAGTCACCGGAGCGGAGTTCCTTTGTATCGACGTACGCTCCAATATTGAACTCGGGTGTCGACGCCTCAAACCGCCTCGCACTCTCACCTTCACCCTCGGTCCAGTGGATATTCCAGGTGACAGCATGTTGCAAATCTCGCTCGCGATCCATAGCGGCAAAGTACATCGTGCCATTAATGACAGTATCGCTTGATGTGTCCTTATCAATTGTGCTGCGCGTGTCAGGCCATTCCTCGCCGAACTTCATATCGGGCGTGCCGATGCCCTGCTCTTCTTCACCATAGAGAACAAGTTCGCCAATCTCTGCTGCCGGCTTGTAGTAGTTAACTCCATTTGGATTGGACAACGTAAACGTCACGGCTCCGCAGCCGTTTTGGTCGATTGCCATCTCATGGATATCGAGCGTATAGCCGTTGCCCTCGACGGACAGATTAACCTTCTGTACTGAACCCTCCAAGCTTTGGGGCGCGATACCATCACCAAACTCTC